>JBKCES010000001.1:0-7249 GCA_046304295.1 Cyanobacteriota bacterium
CCCCTGTTTGCCGTTCCCCTCCCCCAACCCCTGGTGGTCCCGGCCACCAATCCTAAATTTGGGGATTTTCAGTGCAATATGGCCCTGCCCCTGGCGAAAACCCTAGGGAAACCGCCCCGAGCGATCGCCGCCCAGATTGTAGAGCGCCTAGAACTGGGAGATCTTTGCCAAGCGCCGGAAATCGCTGGCCCGGGTTTTATTAACCTGACCTTGAAACCGGAGTATCTGGCGGCTCAACTACGAACACTTCAAGGCGATCCCCGTTTAGGCGTGGAACCTAGCCCAGACCGGCGCCGGGTGATTGTGGATTTTTCCAGCCCCAATATCGCCAAGGAAATGCACGTCGGTCATCTGCGCTCCACCATTATTGGCGATTGCCTGGCTCGAACCTTGGAATTTTTAGGCTACGACGTTCTACGCCTTAACCACGTGGGGGACTGGGGCACCCAGTTTGGCATGTTGATTACCTATCTGCGGGAAGTTCATCCTGCGGCGCTGACGGAGGCAGACTCTTTGGATCTAGGGGATCTGGTCAGTTTTTACCGCCAAGCCAAGGCCCGCTTTGACGCCGATGAAGAGTTTAAAGAAACCTCCCGCCAAGCGGTGGTGGCGCTCCAGGGCGGCGACGAAGAAAGTTTAAAAGCCTGGCGCTTGCTCTGCGACCAGTCCCGCCGGGAATTTGCCCGCATTTACGAACAGTTGGATATTCGCCTAACGGAGCGGGGGGAATCTTTTTATAATCCTTTCCTGGAGGGGGTGGTTCAGCATTTAAATCAGGCGGGTTTACTGACGGAGGATCAGGGCGCCCAGTGCGTTTTCCTCGACGGCTTTAGCAACAAAGACGGCACTCCCTTGCCTTTAATTGTCCAGAAGTCCGACGGCGGCTACAACTACGCGACTACGGATCTAGCGGCGCTGAACTATCGCTTTGCAGAAGACCAGGTTGACGCAATTTTCTACGTCACCGACAGCGGGCAAGCCAATCACTTTGCCCAGGTCTTTCAAGTCGCCCTGCGGGCGGGTTTGATTCCCCCGGAGAAAACCGTCCTTCATGTTCCCTTTGGTCTAGTCAAAGGCGAGGACGGCAAAAAGCTGAAAACCCGCTCCGGGGACACCATTCGTCTTCAGGATCTTCTCGATGAAGCCGTAGCCCGGGCCCGTCAGGATTTGGAGTCCCGACTGGCGAGCGAAGGCCGTGCCGAAAGCGCCGACTTTATCAACGAAGTGGCCCAATGGGTGGGTCTCGGCGCTGTTAAATACGCAGATTTGAGCCAAAATCGCCTCAGCGACTATTGTTTTAGCTACGACAAAATGCTCGCCCTCCAGGGCAACACGGCGCCGTACCTCCTCTACGCCTACGCCCGGATTCAAAGTATCGCTCGGGAGGGCGATTTAGATTTAGAACAGCAACAAATCGGCGCCGTTGAACTGGCGGAGCCGAGCGAACTGTCTCTAGCCAAGGCACTGTTAGCCCTACCGGACGTCCTCGCCGAAGTGGAAACCAGTCTTCTGCCCAACCGCCTCTGCGATTACCTCTACGAATTGAGCAAACACTTTAACCGCTTTTACGAAGACTGCCCCATCCTCAAGGCGCCGGAACCCCAACGGAGTTCCCGTCTCCTCCTCTGCGACCTCAGCGCCCGAACACTCAAATTGGGTCTAGGATTGTTGGGCATCCCGGTTTTAGAGCGGATGTAAGAGGAAAATGTCCGCTTCCCCCGTTCTGGGAGAAGAGAAGCCAAATTAGGGAAACATCCCCGCCGTTTTCCAGAACATGAACAAGAAACCCAGGGAAGCAATCAGCGCCGCAATGACATTACGGGAGCTACTTTTCAGAAGATTAGTTCTTTTCTCTCTGTGGGCGGCCTGAGCTCGTTCGGCGATCTGGGTTTTTTGAGTCTTAATATTGGCTTGTAGTTGGGCTTTGACTTCTCCCAAAGAACGCCCCTGAAGGGCCGACGCGTTGGGGCCGAGCAAAGCCTGAAGTTGACTTAGATCGGTCACAGTTTCTAGGCGCCGTTCCGCTTCCGTCAGTTGGGCTAGCTGGCTCTGGCTGGCGTCTTTAACTTGTAAAGTATTAATGCGGTGAACCCGTAGGGTATCAACAAAAATTAACGGCGTCATCAGCAGACAGACTACCGCTAAAAACAGGACTAACCAACGAAACCCTTTGAATAGGGCTAGCTCCCAACCCCTTAACCCAGACTGGGGATAGAAGTGATAGCGGAGAATATAGCTAGCGAGGATTAAGCCGAAGCCCACAAAGAAAAACCAGACCTGAGCCAACAGGAGGTTCATGGTCGCCAGTTCCCAAACTGGATTTTGAACCTGGGGCGGGATCACTGCGTAAATGAAATCAATGATGCTCATTAAAGTGATCAGATAGCCAAAGAAGCCCAAAATGGCGATCAAGCGGCTGGGACTGCGGTCGGTAATGGCTAACTCAATTTCGTGCCGACGAAAGGGGGCAAGAAAATCGGTGTATTGAAAAAAGTCCTGGATGGCGTATTTAAGGCGATTCATTTTTAAGGGATCAAGTATTCAGTGAAAATGGCGCGTTATTCTAGGCGAGCGCCGGGGCAGATTTTTTTCCCGGAGGTTTCGATACAGGCCGGTTTGAGCGTTTGGACAAATTTAGCAAAGTCGGGGGCGTTTTTGGCGGTCAAGTTGAGGACGGGAATTTGAGTCGCTTTCTCATTCCCGGCGTAGTCAATGGTTAGGGTCTCCGGGCCCTGAGCGCCGAATTTTTTAAAGGTATCCTGGGCTAACTGACAGGGAATTTGATATTCTCCCATGAAGATTTTGCCCCCCTCCGCCAGATAGTTCCAGAGCAGTCTATAATCCTTGGGACGGTCTTGGCAATACTGGTTAGAGACTTCTAGCATTTTGGCGATGTGGAGATCGTAGAGCCGGAGGCCGTTTTCGACTTTTTGGGTCGTATTGTTGCTAACCGTGACGAGGGTGGCGCTACGGCCGGAAAAATCCCCCCCAGCGCCGGCAATGCTAATGCGGGGATCGCTAGTTTGGGCGGCGCTAACGGCGCTAGAGCTAGCGATTGAGATGAGAGCAAGGGTTAGGTTCAAGAAAAAGCGCATGATCTAGAAAACGAGATATAAGGTCATTAGTTAAAAATTGGTTGGGGGCCAGCCCTTCGGCTACGCTCAGGGCGCAAAAACTGAATCTTAGTCGAAACACACCGGCCGAGCCTACTTTAACCCAACCAAGCCGCCAAATCGGTGCCGGAGGTAAACTCCAACAAATCCTCTCCTAGGGACTCTAACGTTTCCAGTGGCAACAGTTTTACTTGATCGACCTGAGCAGGGGTTAACGCGCCGCACTTGCGAGCCAATTGACGGAGAACTAATTCAACCGCTTCCTCCCGCCGACCCTGTTGAAACCCTTGTTGAAGACCCTCTTCAATTCCTTGTTGAAGACCCTGTTGAAGACCCTCTTCAATTCCTTGTTGTAGCCCTAGGGCAACAATCTCTTGGTAAAAGCGGGATTGGGTTAAATCTATAGTTTTAAGATCTAACATTTCTAAAATCTCCTCGGTGCCGAGATGGGGAAACTTACTCGCCAGTATAGTCTCTAGCAAGCTCAATCGTTGCTGAAAGACGCGGGGTTCCCGAGACTGCCGTAAGATCTCTTGTCCCAAACGGAAAGCCTCTGTTTCTTCAAGGATGAGGATTTTTAACAGCGCCAAGTTAGGCGTGGTATCGGTGAGGGTCAATAGATCTTCTAGATAAAAACAAGTCACCTGGGTTTCTAAGAGGATCTGATAACTGACGGGATTCCCTAGGCGCTGTCGTCGATTTTGCAGGAGCAATAAACCTTGCCAAGGGCGCCGGGACGGATATTGTTGCAGATAGAGGAAGATTTCGGCGAAGTATCGCCCATAAAAGCCTTCATCATTCTGCATCTGAGCTTCTAAGAAGACTAGGGGAATGGTCAAGTCCTCAGATTGAGGCGATAGTAGACCGTCCAGACGAAATTCTCGCTCCTTTAACACCGGGGCGCTGTAGTCAAATTCCCAGTCCGGGGCAATCCTGGGAAGAAGTTCAGCCAGCATTCCCGGTTGGGTTAAAAACAGTTGGTAAAACCACGTATCAGTTTTCATTGAATAAGCGCCGAAAAACCGCAGGCTAACCGCCAGAGACGGCGGCGTCGGGAATGATGATAAAGAGCTTACTGTCAATGCCGATATACCAGTCATCTCCCTGTTTACCCCAGTCCAGTTTGCCGGGGAAGGAACTGGTCACATTACCGCCCTTAAAGTCGTATTGAACCTCTGTGTTGTTGGGATAACGCACGGTGACAGAGGCGGCGCCGTTACCTTGGCGCCGGATACCGCCAGGGCAGAGTTTGTCGTGTTTATCGTTGCCGACGGAGCATTTAAACGAGGCGGTAGCGGTGAAACCTTTGCCGTCGTAGGGGTTGCCCTGGGCTTGGGTCGGGGTTGGGGCGGGTTTGGAGCCACCGCCGCCAGCCAGTAAACTGCCGATGAGCACCCCGACTCCAACGCCGATGGCGGTGCCGACCAGCGCCTGATTTGTAGAGCTGTCGTGGGAGGCTTCCGGTTGCCGTTGGCTGTCGAGCTTGACAGAAAGGCGTTGGGTTTGATCGTCGTCAATCCAAGTGAAAACGCCTTTGTCGCTCTCTTCTCGGTATTGAACATTATGGATACCCTCGTGGGTCTCCACCTGTAGGGCCTGTTTGTTGGGGCCGTAAAAACGGTAGTGAGCGCCGTTATCCAGTTCCACGGCGAAGACGGTGTTGCCGTCCCGTTGTTTTTGTTTGACGGTGCAGTGGCCGTTAAAGCCAGTGGTTTGATCGTGGGTTAATTTACAGCGTCCCTCCAATCGGGCGGTGGTTTCGGCGCTGGCGGCGCTTAAGCCAAGAGTCTGGGCGCCGACCAGAAGGGCGACGGCGCCGAGGGCTTGGGAATGTTTAGAGAAATGACTTAAGGGTTTCATAAAACAATATTGAAGTTAGAAAACAGATCTCGGTTAAAGACTCAGTTTTGGGCTTTATCCCCCTAAATCCCCCTTTGCAAGGGGGGTTAGGGGGGATTCTGACAGTTGTGTATACACGGTAGCTCCCGTGAAGGGGGGGGCAGTCACCAGCGCCGCCTGAGCCAGCGTGATCGAGTCTAGGGCACGTTTGCCCACGCCGTCTAGCCCCAATCCTCCGAGGCAGCGCGGATTGAGTCGGCGCCGTAAAAATGCCCTCAAACCCCTATTATGTAAGGATTTTCACCGAAAGAGCCTTCTCCGGCGCCGGAGTTTTCCACCGGCTAACCGTCAAAAATCAGGAATATTCGGATAGAAAAATCGGGAAAAAGAGCGCCGGGGATTGATTTTCAGTTTAGTGTTGAGAATTATCCGGCTCCCTCAAGTGCCGCTTATGCGTCCCCCATTCCCATCTTTCTCAAAAACCATGCAAACAAAAAAACTAGTACTGCTTGCGGCGCTGACCACCGGCGCTACTGTTGGCTCCCTGGCCTTAACTCCTCCCGCCGAGGCGATTCTTTACAATGTCTCTGCTAATCTGGCAGACGTAGGAACCATTAGTGGTTCATTTGAATATTCTCCGACTACATATAGCAACTGGAGTTTAATTGTCTCTGGGACAACTTTAGGGGGTGGTGCTTTCAATACAACCTACAACACAAGTAATAGTTTTTTAGGCACAAATAATTCAATTATTCTTCAAGTCTTGCTTAATGGCTCCGACGTATCAGCTGGCAACTATCAATATGTTGCATTGCGCTTCACAGACGCACTAACGGGAGTTGCTGGGCAAAGTACAACTCTAGTTCAAGGTACTAATCCATTAACCCCTTCAATCATGGTGGCTGATGGTGGTGGTGGATTCGCATCTATTGTTATTAACAACTCTTCGAGCAACGTTACTGCCGTTCCCCTCGAATCTGACGCCCTGCCCATTATCGGGGCCGCCGCCTTTATGGCCGGTGGTTTGTGGTTCAAGCGGCGTCGCACCCAAGCGAAGGCCAACCTCGACTTTCTCGGCGTAGAGTCTGAGAAATAACCCACCCCTAACCCCTTCCTTCGGCAAGCTCAGGACGCCGCCAAGGAGGGGAACCGGATTTCCTTCCTTGGGGAAGGTGCCCGCAGGGCGGAAGGGGTCACACCCCAAGCGTCAGTCAGACCCACCCTCTTAATCCCCTCCCCGGAGGGGAACCGGACTTCCCCCTTTTCAAAGGGGGGCTAGGGGGGATCAAACCCCCCAGTCGGCGCCGGCGCTAACCTAACCAAGCCACTCTTGGCCTATAGCGGTCGTAGGTGATTCGTAAATCAAGCCCTTTGTGATCAAGGATAAATTGACCACCCCGCCCCTTCGGGGCACCCCTCCACGGGAGGGGAATTTGTAACAGATAAGTCATTGTTGCAGTTCCCCTCCTTTGGAGGGGTGGCAGGCGTAGCCTGACGGGGTGGTTGTGGGGATTTAGGGGGATCAAACCTCTAGCCGGCGCTAAAATCTAACAAATCCTCTCCTCGGCGCTCCAACGCCTTATCCCCTAAAATTGGATTAGCCAAAATTTAGGGAGTTAACTCAACAATCCTAATGAGCAATCACCCTTTCCTGAAACTCGAAATATCTCAACTCAGTATTAATGAGCGTATTCAACTCGCTGAAGACCTTTGGGATAGTATTTTAGATAGACAAGATAAAATAACCTTAAGTGATACCCAAAAACAAGAGCTTGAGCGCCGCTTAGAAAACTATCAACACGATCCAACCGCCGGTTCAAGCTGGGAAGACGTTAAACAACGACTCGGCGTTTCCTAATGATCTACCGACTGATAATCCGTCCAGAAGCCGAATTGGATATTCGAGAGGCATTTGAGTGGTATGAGGCTCAAACTTTGGGGCTTGGTTCCGAGTTTGTTCGAGCCGTCGATGTCTGTCTATCGAGCATTGGGCGCAACCCCCTTGCTTATCCCATTATCTACAAACAAGCGCGACGGGTATTCATTCGGCGCTTTCCTTACGGGATATCTTATCTATTCGATCAAGATCTAGTTATCGTGATTGCTTGTTTTCACAGTAAACGAAATCCAAAATCATGGAAAGCACGTTTATAACGACCAAATTAGAGAATAAAAGCAACAATTAAAGCGTGGAATCAATCCTTCCCTGGGGAAGGTGCCCGCAGGGCGGAAGGGGTCAAACCCCAAGCATCAGTCCGCCCCCCCTAGGCGCTCCAAGGAGTTACCCACCCCTAACC
>JBKCES010000002.1:0-13160 GCA_046304295.1 Cyanobacteriota bacterium
GTTGAGGGGAGGCAGGGGCGGTAGGGCGTCGTCCGGCAGAGGGCGGGGGCCGACAGGAGTGCCGCCGGACTGAGATTCGTTGCTTTCCTGAACGAGGTAAATAGACTCCACCTGTTGACTGATTTGAGGATTAGCCACAAAGCGCCCTTCGTCAATGAGGTAGGTCATGGTTTCCGCCCGCATACTATTGCCGTCCTGAAGCACATAGACGTTGCCGCTGAGGACTAAGCGGCGCTCCCGGCTAAAATACTGGGCCTGGGCCGCCGTGGCTTGCATCTTGCGGGCCGGGTAATAGACCTGCACGTTGCCCCTGGCAGTGACCACCCCGGTTTGGGAGTTGGCTTCCTGAATATCCGAGCGCACTGTCATGGGGCTGACCGGTGCCGTTTGCGCCTGGGCCGGGAACCAGGGACGGGCGCTCAGAACCAGCCCCCCCCATCCCAGCAGTAGGAGTAGGGTCAGAAAAAACCGGGGTTGAGAACGAAAAAGACGAGAAGGCATAACGGGAGCCGGGGGGCGACTGCTTTTTGAGTATATCGGATCAAAGGAGGGCTTCGAGACTGTAGACGCAGACCGGCGCTAAAAGTTACTGTTAACCTCCCTGGTATTACCGGCGCTAAGCTAGCGGAAGCACCGACGCAAAGACAACCATGACCCAACTCCTAGACGGCAAAGCCCTAGCCCAAAAGATCCAGCTCTCCCTACAGGCGGAAATCGCCCAACTTGCGCCGAGTCGGGGGCGAGCGCCAGGGTTAGCTGTGTTAATGGTGGGGGACAATCCCGCCAGCGCCGTCTATGTCCGTAATAAAGAAAAAGCCTGCGAGAAAATCGGCATGGTTTCCCTCGGTCGTCAGTTTCCGGCCCACACCTCCCAGGCGGCGCTGGCGGCGGAAATCGAAGCTCTCAATCAAGACCCGAGGGTGGACGGCATTTTGGTGCAATTGCCCCTGCCCGCCCACTTGGACTCCGCGGCGCTCCTGCACACCATCGACCCCCGTAAGGACGCAGACGGTCTCCATCCCCTCAATTTGGGCCGTCTCCTGCGGGGAGAGCCGGGCTTAAGGAGTTGCACCCCCGCCGGGGTGATGGCCTTGTTGGCGGAATACGGTGTGGCGTTACAGGGTAAACGGGCCGTGGTGGTGGGGCGCAGTATCTTGGTAGGGAAACCCCTGGCGTTAATGTTGTTGCAGGAAAACGCTACAGTCACCGTGGCCCATTCTCGCACCCAAAACCTAGGGGATTTGACCCGGGAAGCGGATATTTTAGTGGCGGCCATCGGGCGACCGGAATTTATTACCGGGGAGATGATCAAACCCGGCGCCGTGGTGGTAGACGTGGGCATTAACCGAGTGGAAACGGCGGACGGTAAAGGCAGATTAGTGGGGGACGTGGCCTTTGAGGAGGCGGCGCTTTTAACCAGTCATATTACCCCGGTGCCCGGCGGCGTCGGGCCCATGACGGTGGCGATGCTGTTGCAAAACACCCTCTGGGGTTATCGGCAAAGTCAGGCTTAGGGCTGTCCTAACCCCCCTTTGAAAGGGGGGAAACTGTTCAAAGTCCCGCCACTTCTTTATTAAAAGAGGGTTTAACTTGAGCCAGTTTAGCTTCAATTTTGGGTTTAAGCTTTTCCAACTCCTGCTTGAGGAGGCGCTTGGTCACCTGGGGTTTGCCCGCTTCCATGGAATTGCTGGTCATGGCCCACTCCTTCAGGAGTTTGCACTGATTCGGCGCCACCGTGGCCGTTAAGACCTGTTGACAGGCCGCGGGCTTTTCCAATGCGAAAAAGAGGAGGGAATAGTTCCCCGTTTCTCCCAACAAACTGGCAAAACGCTGACCCGAAGACGTTTTCAGATCCAAATAGCAGGGCAACCAACGGGCGCCGTAGTCCCGGTGGTAGAGTACCGTAATCCAGAGGATCATGGGGTGGGGGGAGGTCATCAACAAAAACTGGTTGTAACGGATGCTGGTCATGCGAGTCAAAATATCCTTCTGATCCAACATCACCCATAAACTAGCGAAGGGGCCTTCCGCCGCTTTAAGAATATGGGGAAAGACGATTTTTTGCACCGGTTTGTCCTTGGGCCAGGTCATCTGCCGACAGAGTTCTATGGCCGTCAAACCAGAGCGAGTGTCCTTGGGATTGCGGGGGGCAATCATGGTGGGTTGGGAATTTTCCGGGTCGGGGAAGGGCGCCGGCGCTTTGGTTTGGGTCAGATCCGCTTCGATGGCCTCCAGCGCCTTCAGGACATCGTCGATCACCTGGGGTCGATTTTTGGGGGACTTGGCGAGGCAAGTCATGATCAGATCTTCGAGAGACTTGGGCACCCGGTGGCTCGGATGGATCGGTTGGGGTTTGGTGTGGTGATGGGCCTCGTACCAGCCGCCAAAGGAAGAGTTATCAGGGAAAAGGGGCATTTCTCCCGTCAACATCTCGTACATCATGATGCCGAAGCTGTAAATATCGGAGCGATTATCCAGTTCTTTGCCCTCCATCTGCTCCGGGGAGCAGTAGGCTAGGGTTCCCATAAAAGCCTGGGTCTGGGATTCCTCCGATTGGACTAATTTGGCGATGCCAAAGTCCAAAATCTTGACCAATTCCCCCAGAGCTGCGTCTTGAATCAATAAAATATTACTGGGTTTAATGTCCCGATGGACGATAGGACAGAGTTCACCCTGAAACAAAATCCCCTTATGGGCGCACTCCAGCCCAAAGCAAATTTGCCGACAAATTTTTAAAAACCGCTCCACGGATACGGGGCGATATTTGATAATGTCGCTGATGCTTTCCCCCTGTAGAAACTCCATCACATAAAAAGGAATTTCCTTCTCGTCCAAACCGTAGTCCCGCACCCGCACAATATGAATGCTCTTTTCCCCCAATAGCGCCGAAATCGTGGCCTCCCGCTCAAAGCGCTCCTTCATGCGATTATTCAGCAAGGCCTGGGAGAGGAATTTGACCGCCACCGTCACTCCGCCCAACAGTTTATCTTCGGCGCGGTAGACCTGACCCATAGCGCCGCTCCCCACCAATTCAACCAATTGGTAGCGGTTGGCCAACAAACGACGGTGTCGAGAATCGGGAGTCATAGGAAGCAACGGTTTATTCTGAATTTAAGTTAGGAGAGCGATTAGGGCTGGCGTTGAAAACGCGCTTCCATGGTGCTTGTGAGATAGTGCCCCGCCAGAATACCGCTGGCGAAATGATATTCGTCGTCGTTGAGACGATTCAAGGTCTCAAAGCCGCTCCGGCGCTGTCGGTCCCCCAATACCCAATAGCGTTGAATAATACATTGGGTGGAAATCCAGCCCTCTCCCTCCACTCGACCCAGTTGGCTATGCTGGAGGACATAAGTGTACTGTCGCTCTTCGCCGCTAAGACGACCCCGATACTGGAAGGAAATACCCGGGCGCTCACTGCCGGGGAAAACCAATTTAGTGACCATTGTAAACCAGTTTTCTTGATTCCAGGCCACCATCGATTTACCCTTGACGGACAGGGGCGGCTGATTGCGCTCTAGCCACTGACCCTCGATGTTCCAGCGCCCCGCTTCCAGCAAAAAAGTATGCGACAAGATGCCCTCCTTAACCGGGGTCTGGAGAACGACCCCCTAAAACTCGCTAACTTAAGCCCTATTCTCTCAGAAATTTCCCCCTAGCGCCTAGCGCTTGCCAGTCAAGACCGACGCTGCGCTGGCTCCTTAAGTACCGGCCTCATAAACATAAACACTGTTTTCTGTAAATACCGGTGTGTCTACTCTCGACGAATTGTCTATCTGCCCCTAGACTATGGTCTGATCTGGGCCTTCAGAATCTAACAGGGGTCTACTCTCTTACGACCCTCTCTTCTATACTAAATCCTCAAAAAACGTCCAAATCCTGAATGTTCAAAAAACTTTTCTCCGGCAAAAATCCAAATCATGACGACAAAGCAAATCGTCGGGGCGCTAGCGTTACGCCCAAGCCCCAATCCCAAGAGCCGGAGATGACCCCGGAGCTGGAGGCTAGCCTAGCGGACGAGTATTACCCCGATAGCCCGCCTCTGCTCAGTGCCTGCGGAGCCGATTACCGCTTATTGCGGAGTTACCTCGCCCAGGAACAGTGGAAACGGGCTGATCAAGAAACGGCGCGACTGTTACTGTCGGTGGCCAAACAGACTCAGAAAGGCTGGCTCTCCCGAGAGGATCTGGTCAATTTTCCCTGCGAGGATTTAGGCACCATCGACCGGCTCTGGGTGCACTACAGCCAGGGGCAATTCGGCTTTTCGGTGCAGACCCAACTCTGGCTGGACTGCGGCGGCGTGGCGCCGGAGGAGGATTACGAGGCCTATAAAAAATTCGCCGAACTGGTAGGCTGGCGTAAAAAGGGAGAGTGGCTTTTTTATGACAAGTTAATTTTTAATGTAGATCGTAGTCCCTTTGGTCACCTCCCCTCCTTCCGTCGGGCCGGCGCTCGGGAGATGATCTTTTTCAGAATTTTGACCTGTCGCTTGTTCAAGCCCCAACATTAGCCCGATTGTTTTATGTCCGTCTCCCCCCGTTTGCCGCCCCAAAACATTGAAGCCGAGGAGGCCGTCTTAGGGGGATTACTTCTCGATGCCGATGCCCTAGGCCGGGTGGCGGATAGCTTAGTCCTGGAAGCTTTTTACGTTCAAGCCCACCGCTCCATTTATCAAGCCATTCTGGCGCTCCATGCCCAGAGCGAGCCGACGGACGTGATGACGGTGAGCGCCTGGTTACAAGACCACCATCTCTTCGAGGCCATTGGCGGCATTGCTAAACTCACCCAACTGCTGGAGCAGACTGTCTCGGCGGTGAATATCGACCAGTACGCCGCCCTGGTGATGGACAAATATCTACGGCGGCAGTTGATCGGCGCCGGCAATGAAATCGTGGAGCTGGGCTACGACACCACCGTGGAGCTAGAAACGGTTTTCGACGAGTCGGAGCAAAAAATCTTTCGCCTCACCCAAAAGCGCCCCCAAGGGGGACTGGTGCCCATTGCGGAAACCCTGATCCAGACCTTTGCGGATCTAGAAAAACTCCACCAAAAAACCGCTTCGCCGGGGGTGGCAACCAGTTTTTACGACCTAGATGCCATGACTGGCGGCTTCCAACGGGCCGATTTGATTATCTTGGCGGGGCGCCCCTCCATGGGCAAAACGGCGCTGGGACTGAGCATGGCGGCTAATATCGCTAGGAAACAAAACCTGCCTGTGGCGATTTTTAGCTTGGAAATGTCCAAGGAACAGTTGGTTCTGCGACTCTTGGCCAGCGAGGCCCGCATCGAGAGCAACAAACTCCGCACCGGCCATCTCACCATTACGGAAATCGAAGAAATTAGCGTCGCCATGGGCAACCTCTCCGCCTTGCCCATCTATATCGACGACACGGCCAACATTACCGTTATGCAGATGCGCTCCCAGACGCGGCGCCTCCAGAGCGAGCAAAAGGAGCCTCTGGGATTGGTCTTGATCGATTACCTCCAACTGATGGAAGGAGCTAGCGATAACCGGGTGCAGGAACTCTCGAAAATTACCCGCTCCCTCAAGGGTTTGGCTCGGGAAATCAATGCGCCGGTAATGGCGCTGTCCCAACTGAGTCGGGGTGTGGAGTCCCGCACGAATAAACGCCCCATGATGAGCGATCTGAGAGAGTGCGTTACGGGCGACACTCTGGTTTGCCTAGCTGACGGTCGCAGGGTTCCTATTGCTGATCTAGTGGGTCAGAAGCCTGAAGTGATTAGCATGACTTCCCAAGGCCGGTTGATCCGGGCCAAAAGCGACCGAGTTTGGGAAGTGGGGAAAAAACCAGTCTATAAACTGACGACCGCCAGTGGTCAGACTCTTCGGGCTACGGACCAACATCGACTGTACACCCTTGACGGATGGCGCCGGTTACAAGACCTTCAACCCGGCCATCGTCTGGCGACGGCTAATTACATGCCGATGTTTACTGAACCTAGGGAACGGTGGCCAAACTCGCGAGTAGCCTTGCTAGCGCATTTGATCGGCGATGGTAGTTATATTGCTCATCAGCCTCTGCGTTATACCACTTCATCTCAGGAAAATTCCGATGTCGTCAAAACTGCGGCTGAGAAATTTGGTTGCACCGTAAATCGTCATGCCGGTAAGGGCAATTGGCATCAGTTAGTTATCTCTGGAAACGGCAACCGCTGGCATCCTGCCGGAGTGGGCTTGTGGTTAAGGGAACTCGGAATTTTTGGTCAGCGTTCAGCTCAAAAGCAAGTCCCTATCCAAGTATTTCAGCTATCCGATGACCAGATCGCCTTATTTCTTCGACACCTTTGGGCTACAGATGGTTGCATCAGTAGCTACTATCACCCCAACGGTAAGAAATTTAAGGCTAGTATTTTTTTCTCGACTGTTAGTCAAAAATTGGCTTGCGATGTCAGGGCGCTTTTACTTCGCTTGGGAATCTTAAGCCGAATGCAATGGACAAAATCAAATTGTTACAACCTTTATATATATGGAAACGTCCAACAGTTACGTTTTCTGGAAATTGTTGGGGCTTTCGGCCCCAAGATTCAGCCTGCGGAAACCGCTAAGACTGAACTCTTAAATCGAGGTAAAGGTAGTCCAAACTGCGATACAATTCCGATTTCAGTCTTTAATCAAATCAAAGAAGAAATGAAGTCTCAGGGAATTTCACAGCGCCAAATGGCAAAACTCAGAGGAACTTCTTACGGAGGAACAGCACACTTTAAATTTGCTCCAAGCCGCGAGGTGGTGCTAAGCTATGCTGAAATTCTTGCAAGTCCAGATCTAAGAGAAATTGCAACTTCAGATCTATTTTGGGATGAGATTGTCTCCATTGAACCGGTTGGCGAAGAAACGGTTTATGACCTAACAGTCCCGGAAACCGCCTCTTGGTTAGCGGACGGGATTGTGTCCCATAACTCGGGGAGTATTGAACAGGATGCCGATTTGATCATGATGATCTACCGAGATGAATACTACAATCCCGACACTCCCGACCGGGGCGTCGCCGAACTGCTGATTACCAAACACCGTAACGGCCCCACCGGCGTCGTCAAAATGCTCTTTGAGCCGGAATTTACCCAGTTTTTAAACCTACAAACCGACGTCCACTACTAAGAGGATGTTTAGTGAGCCGCCGAAAATCCGGCTGTTGTGGGTTTACTATGCTTGACAAAAAAGCGTTTTATGCAATGGAGCAGATTTCAGTGGGTTCTTGCCTCAAAATGTAATCCTTGTTACAAAACCATATGCGAGCCTCAAGACCCGAAAATCCCCCTTCTAAAATCCTACAAAGGGGAATTTTTTCTGTTATCGTCACTAGCGCCGAAGTTGAGTAATCCCTACCGGCGCTCTGGGTTTTATATTGGAGAGGCGTTAGAGAAGGGGTATAATAGCTCAGTTTTGAGAACTAGAATCGGAGCAGTATGGGGGCAAACCTTTGGCAGACCTTAACCCTAGCCCAATTTTCGCCCCGTCTTTGGGGTCAGGGTAGTTACCTCCATCGCTTAGTGGGTATCGCAGGAGCCTGGACTCCTGCCAGTCAACTCTGGCCCTGGACGGAAGCCCTATCGGCGCTGTTATTGGCTCTAATCTTTGCTCTGGCGCCCTTTACCTCCACCACCATGCTCGGCGCCTTGATGGCGCTCTGCGGTGTCTTGTGGCTTTTGTTAACCCTGGGCGACCGCTCCGGCTGGGGGCTGACACCGATGCACCTATTAATTTTTCTCTACTGGTTTATTTCGGCGCTGGCTACGGGACTATCGCCAGTCAAGCTCGCCGCGGCAGGGGGCTTGGCCAAGTTAACGGTTAACCTCTTTGTTTTTCTGCTGGCGGCCCGGGTGCTCCGTTCCCGTCCTTGGCTGAATCGCCTATTAACCTTAATCCTGCTCGTTGGTTTTTGGGTGAGTTGTTATGGGATTAAACAACAATTTGACGGCGTGGAGCAGTTAGCCACCTGGAACGACCCCACTTCCGAAATGGCCGGCACCACCCGGGTGTTCAGTTACCTCGGCAACCCGAATTTACTCGCCGCCTATATTTTGCCCATGTTGGCGCTGAGCTTAGCCGCGGTTTTTGTCTGGCGGCCTTGGCTTCCCAAACTGCTGGCCTTGAGCATGGTTTTCGCCCATCTGGCTTGTCTCTACTTCACCCAAAGCCGGGGCGGTTGGATCGGCGCAGTCGGACTCTTATTCGTCTTTTTACTCCTCTCCTATCTCTGGTGGAAGCCCTACCTTTCCCCCTTTTGGCAAACCTGGCTCCTCCCCGGCGCTCTGGGGTTGATCGGCGCGTTGTTTATCCTCGGTTTCCTCTTTGTGGCGCCCCTACGTCTGCGAATTTTAAGTATCTTCGCCGGGCGGGGCGATAGCAGTAACAACTTTCGGATTAACGTCTGGGAAGGGGTGAAAAGCATGATCCGAGACCGCCCCATTCTCGGCATTGGCCCCGGCAACAGCGCCTTTAACAAAATCTATCCCTTCTATATGCGCCCCAAGTACAGCGCCCTCAGCGCCTACTCCATTTATTTGGAGATTCTAGTGGAAACCGGCGCCGTCGGCTTTGCCACCATGGCTTGGCTGATTGTTGTCACCTTCAGTTGGGGGGTAAAACTGATGCAAAACCTGCGGAACCAGCTGGATCGCCAAGGGTTATGGCTTCTCGGCGCCCTAGGGGGGATGGGCGGATTGCTGACCCACGGTTTTGTGGACACCGTCTGGTATCGCCCCCCCATTAGCAGTCTGTGGTGGTTTCTCATGGCGCTGGTGGCTAGCCAGATTGCAGAGGCACTCAGCCACCAGGGAGAACTGGTAGAATAATTCTATTTCTGAATTTAGTCGTTATCCCAACGCTCCGTGGCCATCAGATCGCCGATTTGATCCCGGAGCAGAAAGTCGCTCCGCTCTAGTTCCCGCTCGACGCAGACCCACTCCCGGGGGGGAATATACTGACAAAGGACATAGATGGGCTGATGCCGGCTGACGGTTCCTTTTTCGACTAACTGGCGGACTTCGTCCTGAAGCGCCGTTAAGGAATAGCCAAAGATGTGGCGGGGAGCTAAAGTCGAGGTACTCATAAAAAATAGCTAGGTTTAAGCTGGTGAGCTGATAACTTCACTATACCGTAGCGCAAGAAAAACAAAAATGGGATTTTTGCTGTATCTTCAACTACCATTTTTCGAAAAACGACCGCTTTTATGACTCAGGGCTGGCAAAAAGTCCTCAAACCCTGATTGGCTCCGACTTTTCCTCCCGCTCTCCCCCCGGCGCTAGCGAAAATAACTCTCGGTGCTGGGTGATGAACCCCTCACAATTGCCCGAAAGCAAAAATTTGTTTTTTCCCCTTGCCAAGCTCTGGAGAATTTGCTAAGCTAATGAAGCCTTGAAAAAAGCCGGGATAGCTCAGTTGGTAGAGCAGAGGACTGAAAATCCTCGTGTCAGCGGTTCAAGTCCGCTTCCTGGCATCTTTTAACCTATCGGTCTTGACATGACCCTGACATCGTGTTAGGGTCGTTTTGGAAAATTTAATTGCGCCTTAAGCAAGTGTTGACACCACTTACCTAAGACGACTTCCACCCAACTATACGCTTAGTCGAGGGCGGTTTTATTATGTCAAAAAATAAGCCCAAGGTGTCAACCTGGGTAAAATCGTTACAAGAAGATTATTTCAACGTGCGGGGCGAAACTCCCCAAACCCTAGCAACGTGGAAATATGACTACTTCAATGTGTACCGGACTTTGCCCCAAGGGCGGCTCTTAACTGAGAGTCTCTTGAGGGAAGTCATTCTCAAAACTCAACCCAATACCAAAAACAGACGGCGGGTAACTTTAGCCTGCTCAGTGTTAGCGGATCATGCCGGGATTGAACATTCCCTACGGCGGTTAATCGGTCGGTATTCATCATCAAAAGTGAATCCCCGCTCAATTCCTGATGATGAAACAATCCTGAAAGTAGGGTTAGCCATTCCTAATGAAGCGTGGCGGCGGTGCTACGGCCTGATGGCAACCTACGGGCTAAGGAATTGTGAATGCTTTCTATCGGACTTATCAGACTTGCCAGTGCTCCGAGTCGGTAAGGCGAAAAAATCAGACCAAAGGGAAGTCTATCCCCTCTATCCCGAGTGGGTTGATACCTTCGGCTTGAAGTATGGGGACTATCCCCAGGTCACCGGTAAATGGAATGGTGACCTCGGGGCAAGGGTGACCCGGGCTTTTGCCCGCTATCAAATCCCATTCCGGGCTTATGACCTTCGGCACGCCTGGGCAAGGCGGTCTCTAGAGTTTGGGATGGATTTAACCGTAGCCAGTGACATGATGGGCCATTCCGTCCGAGTCCATTCTGAGATTTATCACCACTGGCTCTCTGGGGACGTTTACCGCAAAGCTTACGAAAAACTGATCACCGCCCCAGACCGTCCCCAAGCCCCAAGGGTAGGACGGTGACGTGATGGATATCGGCAAAGTCCATTGGGACGTAATCACCGCCTATGACCTGCTCTGTGACCTAAAGTCCGCTCAAGTCCTGATCCGTGCCATTAAGTATGAATTGGACGGGCAAGACAGGTTAGACGTTAACGCTGTGCTAACTCTCTTGTTCCTATACCGGGATGAATCCGAGGGCAAGATTAAGGAAGCTATGTCCGCCCTAGACCGTGCCAGCGATGCGCTACGCAAGGAAAGGGGGTTAACGTGAGTACCATTTTGACCACGTGTACCCTAATTGCATGGTTACATAACTATGGAGTTATGAAAGGGGATATTAATAAGCCCCTACCAGTGGCGGGGCTGTGTGAATCTTATTCTTTGCGTGTACTCTCTCTCAACTCAGTTGCGTTTGTTTTGTATTACCTTTCTTGCGCCCTAGGGCGCATTGTACAAAGTTGAGCATTGGGTTGTCAAGCCGTGCAGTCGTTTCCCGTACTCATGGGGTGCGGTGTGTGACTTCCCTAGGATTAAGTGAGTACAGAAACGGATAAGCAGACTTAAGAAAATCCCCAAAAGTGTCTATTTGCAAGACTTACGGCTATTTGTTATGAATAGTGCAGGAAGGTTATGTGCGACCTGCGGACAAGGGATAAAGAGGGCGGTCTAATCCCCGCCCCCACCTTTTTAAAGAATTGTTAAGCCCAAAAAAACAGTAGGGGACGGCGGTCACCATCCCCTATCAAAACAAAAACATTAGTCCCTCTATGATAGCACTCCCTGAGATTCAAGGCTACGTTGACCAGAGAAATTTAGACCCCACCAGGACGGCTACCGGTTACAGCGGGCGGCTATGGCCTAACGGTGAGTTTACCCTTGGCTACGTCCCCCCCAAGACTCAATCCGAAAAAGAGAAACAGTATGATGCTGATTGGCGTAACCAGTATGAATGGTTTAGCCGGGAATATGACCCCCAGTGGCGTGGCTTCGGCGGTCTGATGGCGTGGTCAGAATATCAGCGGCTTGCCAGCTTGTCTGATCTGGTCTGTGAGCAAAGAATCAACAGGATAATGCCAGAGTCAGGCTTACTAGTCCCCATCCTGATTGTGACCTTTGGCGTTCTCAAACCCCTAGAATTTGACTCCGATTCCCCCGAGACTTCAGACTCCCACCAGACCGCCCCCATAGGTTTATCCCCCCCCACTAACTCTCACAACTCCGGCGATGATGCTGTACCAAGTCCCCAAAGACGGGGCGGCAAGGGGATTACGGGCCATGGCAAGAGGATGATAAGGAACACTGCCGAAATGATGCAAGTGGTTTATGGGCGGCGGCGGTTGGGGTTCCTGACCCTGACCCTGCCAAGTTTCGCCGACCCGTTCACGCTCCAACTGCTAGCCCATGACTTTGCTGAACTCATGAGGGCGGCGGTGCAGGAAATTATGAGGGAAATTGCAAGGGCGGGCGGTCCCAAGGTTTACACCGGGTGCATTGAGCTACAGGAGCGGCGGTATGAGAACCGGGGCGAAATCGCTCCCCATCTCCATCTGGTCTATGTCGCCCATCCTGGGAACTTCGCCTGGTATATCTCCGCCGACAAGATTCGGGAAATTTGGGCAAGGGTCATTCAGAACCGCCTGGATTACTGGGAGGTCAACGGCGGTGACTTCGATACCAAGGCGGCGGTAGACTGCCAAAAAGTCAAGGAGTCGGCGGCAGCGTATTTGTCTAAATACCTGAGCAAGGGCGGAAAAATCGTTGAGGATATCAAAGAACGGGGCGACGCTGATTTACTCCCTACGGCGTGGTGGACGGCGTGTACCGCCCTACGAAAAGCGGTCAAGGAGTTAACAACTGAGCTAGCGTCTGACATTAAGCGGGCTATCGTGCAAGGTGTTGACCTGGTGCGGTCTGGGTTCTGCCAATGGCTTGCCCCTATCGAGATTGAAAGGGACGGTGTAACCCGCTCCTATGGTTGGGTTGGCAAGATAGCGGGGCAAAAGATAAACCCGTTACAGGTTATGCCATACTTAGAGAGTGCCTGAAAAAAGAGAGAGTCTATGAGTTACCGGTTAGGCGGGCGGGGCAGAAAAGCCCCCTACACTTCAAGCGTGGTGAGGGTGCCGTCACCCATCTTGCCCCAAGTGGAAAAGCTAATCTCTGAGTTCTACCGACTAGAGGACAGCCCGCAAGACCCCCAAGGCTTGCCAAAAGTCCTGACTAGGGAAGAAGCGGCGGCGGCGGCGGCGGTGGCTCTGGGGCAAAAAAAATCTGCTAGGGTCACGGTGAGAAAGCTGTTACAGGTTATCTTTGACGACCCCACAATTGCGCTGTAAGCCGTCAAGGGATGAAAGGGGCGCAAATAAAAACTTCCCCCCCAAGCCTTGACACTAAAACTTGTAACAAGCTAAGATAGTAAGCAAGCGGCAAGGTTTTGGAAGTTCCTTAGTCGCCCGCGTACCCTTAAAACTCTGGTGAGATTGCCGCCTAGAATAAGACCTGCTAAGGCGGGCGGCTTGTCTCCCATTAATCAATTCTTAGAAAATCTGAAAACCTTACCCAGTGAGGGTTTAGCCTATGACTGTCGAAAAAAGAACCTTGCTATTCCTCCGGCAAAAGGTGAGGTCTTTGCAGGGTGAATTGATGACGCTAGAAAACCAGTGGAAAGCGTTCGACGCTGACCGTAGGTTTCCGAGAGAGTCGCTAGAGTGGACTGAGTTCGACAGGGTTTTAAACCTGTTATACAG
>JBKCES010000003.1:0-3360 GCA_046304295.1 Cyanobacteriota bacterium
ACCATGACCCCCTCCTTTCGGTTCGACTTCGACCAATTTCACGCCTGGTTGCCCGTACCTCTATACCAGCACTATCTCCAGGGGGTGATGCGGCGCGTTGGGGTTACGGGGCGACGGGCAGACTGTTTTGTGCGGCTTTGGCTCTATTTATGGCTAAAACAGGCCCATCGCCAAGCTATCTCAACACCAAGGCCATTAACGGCGTTACCCCCTGTTCCCTGGATTGACTGTAGTTGTCGAGAAGCGGCGGAGATTTTTTATTATGATCAAGAGCGGGGTAGCGATCGCGCCGCTGGCATGATGTTGGATAAACTGGCGGCCCTCAATTTAATTCGTAAACAATTTGACGGCAACGTGACGGAAATTACCATTGTGCCGCCCCCGGAACTGTTAGCTGAGACAACGCCCCCGGCAGGCACGCAGTGTGTCTTCGGCATCGCCGGTGTGGAACCCGATGGGTTTGATCCCCGCTGTGACGCCGTGCCGATCGCCAATTTGTTATCGAGTAATTACAACTGGCTGAATCGTAACGCCGACGCCATTTCCTATCGCATCGCCAATATTTTGCGGGATTGGGCAGAACAGTATCCCCGGGGGATGCGGGTGTTGCGCCGTCTAGATAACCAAAACCCCGTCGGTTTTTATGCCCTTTACCCTACCCGGCGGGAGTCGGAAATCAAATTTTTTGCGCCCCCCAGCCAGGGGCTACACCTCAGCAAAGTATCGGACATCGATCCTTTTACCATGGCCCAACCCGGTGATCCAGACTGCCGGGCGGTGTTTGTCCGCAGTTGGATGATTGAATCTACTTATCAAAGCCAAACCCAGGTGCTTTTTCTGCGAGATGCCCAGCAAACCCTACGGCGGATGCAAGAGGATTTTCCCCGGTTGATGGATATGTACACCCTAATCATTCACCCCAGCTACGCCGAATTAGGGTCTCGGCTGGGGTTCCAAAAAATGAGCACCGATCCCAAACTGCCCCTGTATTGGATGTATCAGGCCCTGGATCGCTTCTTAGCTCTGGATCTTGAGCAAGCGATGGGCGATGCAAAAACTAGCGGATGAATTGCTGCTGGACCTGGACTTTGACAGTGTCGCTTCGTGCGTCAGTAGCCGAGAATGTGAACTTCAGTGCCGAAGAATTAGAGCAGGAAGAGTTCTAGGCCGGTGGGTTAGGCAGAGTTACATAGCGGAGACGCAGGGCAGGGAGAAAAAAGAGTCGGTTTTGCCCAGAAGAACAAACTTTTTTGAAGTTCTGCCATTGCCACCATAACAAAACTTTACAAAATTGGCGCGGGGAGGTTAGGGCGCCTTAACCTAGAGGAGTCGGTCCCTCCAGATGACTCCCCGCCCATGGCCCTGATTACTGCTCGCGCGCTCTCCAAAGACTTTGGCATTAAAGAAATTCTGCGGGAGGCCAGTTTTACCCTCGAAGCCGGGGAACGGGTGGGACTGATCGGCGCTAACGGTTCCGGCAAATCTACGTTGCTGAAAATGCTGGCGGGCCTGGAACCCATCGACGGGGGTGAACTCTCGATTAATGGCGGGAGTCGAGTCATTTATTTACCCCAGGAGCCGGAGATAGCGCCGGAACGGACGGTGTTAGAGCAGGTCTTCGCCGATAGCGGCGAGAAGTTTACTCTAGTCAAAGAATACGAGCGCCTGAGCGAGGCCTTGGCCCAGGGCGCCGACGACCCGGAGCGCCTGAGTCAACGGTTGGCCCGACTCTCGGAAACCATGACCCAAAGCGGAGCCTGGGAACTGGAAGCCCGGGCCGAAATTATCCTGCACCAGTTGGGCATCGAGCGCCTGGAACAAAAAGTGGGGGAACTTTCCGGGGGCTATCGGAAACGGATCGCCATCGCCGCGGCGCTGTTGGCGGAGCCGGACGCTTTGTTAATGGACGAACCCACCAACCATCTGGACGCCGGCACGGTGGAATGGCTCCAGGGCTATTTGCAACGTTTCCGGGGCGCATTGTTGCTGATTACCCACGACCGTTACTTTTTGGATCAAGTCACCCACCGGATTCTGGAAATCGACCGGGGCGACCTCTACGCCTACGGCGGCAACTACGCCTACTATTTGGAACAAAAGGCGCTGGCGGAGGAATCTGCCGAAAGTAGTCAGCGCAAACACAGCGGGGTTCTACGGAGAGAGTTAGCGTGGCTCCGTCGGGGGCCAAAGGCCCGGAGCACGAAACAAAAGGCCCGTATCGACCGCATTCAAGATATGCGGGAGCAGACCTTTAAGGAAGCCCAGGGCAAAGTGGAAATCGCCACCGCCGGGCGCCGAATTGGCAAAAAAGTCGTCGAACTCCACAACGTCGGTAAATCTCTGGGGGGGCGGCGCTTAATCGAAGATTTTTCCTATATTTTTACCCCGCGGGACCGGGTAGGAATTGTGGGTAAAAACGGCGCCGGCAAATCCACCCTGATGAATTTAATCACCGGCCGGGACAGCGCCGACTCCGGCGTGATTGAAATTGGCTCCACCATTCAGTTTGGCTACTTTGATCAACAATCGGCGGATTTAGACGCCAACCCCGAGCAACGGGTGATCGACTACCTCAAGGAAACCGCGGCCTTGGTGAAAACCGCCGACGGAGAAATCATTACCGCCTCCCAGATGCTAGAGCGGTTTCTTTTCTCCCCTAACCAACAATACGCGCCCCTCCATAAACTCTCCGGGGGAGAGCGCCGACGTCTGTTTTTATTAAGGATTTTAATCGCAGCGCCCAATGTTTTAATTTTAGACGAGCCGACCAATGACCTCGATATCCAGACCCTAGGGGTTTTAGAAGACTATTTGGAGAACTTTAACGGTTGCGTGATTGTGGTCTCCCACGACCGCTATTTCCTTGACCGAACGGTGGAGACGGTTTTCGCTTTTGAAGGGGAGGGGAAAATTCAACAGTATCCCGGCAATTACTCCCTCTATCTAGACTACCTCCAGCAAAAAAACGTCCCGGAACCCGCGCCGAAGGTTATTAAATCCCCGGTGCCCGCCGTTCTCCCCAAAGCCAAAGTTGCCGGGACAAAACTCTCCTTTAAAGAAAAACGGGAATACGAAGAGCTAGAGCGGAAAATCCCCCAGTGGGAAACGGAAAAAGCGGAGATTGAAAGCCAACTTTATACCGGCGCCGGCGCTGATTTCACCGATTTAGAGTCCTTAATCCGCCGTTTAGGGGAATTGGCCGACCGCATTGAACAGGGAACCGAGCGCTGGCTGGAACTGGCGGAGCGAGCTTAATAACGGGTGAAAAGCGGCGAGTCCCGTCCGGCACCGGATGACCGTCATTGGAGGTTAAGATTGGCAAATGCGCAAGCTCTAAACCTGATGAAACCCGACTTTTCC
>JBKCES010000004.1:0-8219 GCA_046304295.1 Cyanobacteriota bacterium
GAGTTCAAAGTCCCCCAGAATTGGGGGATTTAGGGGACTAGATAAGGTTAATGACAAAACCAAAGACTTGTGTGTACACGGTAGCCTTGGAAAGGGGGGAGCAAATCGGAGCCTGTCCATGATCAATTTAGTACCTCAACATAGGTATTATGTCTGACTTGCCATTAATATGCAACCATTAGCACTATGTTTTCAAAACCCGGTCACAGCAAGAGATTAATTGCCTTGTATCCATCCCCATGCTTTTTTGTATCTTTGGTTACATTCTGAATTTGGAATTGCTGTCTGGTATCTGAAATATCTGCAACCTGCCCTAGAATGGGGACTGTCCGATGACCCTTCCTTAGCGAACACTTGCATTCAGGAGTTGTGAGCCATGTCTGATCTCAATCGGGGCATTATGAAATTCGACGGCGCCGATAAACCCGTAGCGGTGGCGCTCTCGGCGGCCCTGGTTCTCGGCGCTATTCTCGGCCTCATCGTTTGGGCGCTCAAAGTCGCCTATGTGGTGGGTTAATTTCAATCTATGACTGTCCCCGCCCCCGAACCCCTACGTCTCAGCACCCGTCTGGCCTATGGGGCGGGGGATTTTGGCCCCGCTGTAACGGCTAATATCTTAGTTTTTTATCTGCTCTTTTTTCTCACCGATGTGGCGGGCCTCTCCGCAGGTTGGGCCGGAAGCGTCCTCATGGTGGGTAAAATTTTCGACGCCATTAACGACCCCATTGTCGGTCTCCTCAGCGACCGCAGTTCCACGCCCTGGGGGCGCCGTTTGCCCTGGATCCTGGGGGGAACTTTGCCTTTTGCCTTAATTTTCCTTCTCCAGTGGTGGATTCCTCCCCTCTCGTCTTGGGGCTTATTTCTCTACTATCTCGCCATCGGTATTGTGTTTAACCTGGCCTATACTTTGGTGAATCTGCCCTACACGGCGCTGACCCCGGAATTAACCCAGGATTACAACGAACGCACCCGCCTCAGTAGCGTCCGCTTTATTTTTTCCATCGGCGGCAGTATTTTATCCCTGATTCTCTATATCCTCATCGCCTCGGATTTACCGGAGCGACCGAAGGAGCAATTTTGGCAATTGGGGGAAATTCTCGCCTTCCTAGCGGTGGCCTGTTTACTCTGGTCGTCCCTCACCCTGCGGGAGCGGGGGCGCCGTCCCTTTCTGGCCCCGGCTCAACGGCGGATTTTGGCCTGGGGTCTCTTTGTCCTGGGCGGCGCTTTAGGGATTTTAATCCTTAGCGGCTTAAGCGCCTGGGAAGGGCGTAAAGCTTGGCTCTTTGGCGAATTTTTATTAATGTCCATTGTTTTAACTTGGGGCTACACCCTGCGGGACCGGCAAGTGGAACCCCATTTAGCGGTTAAAGCGCCGCCTCAAAGGGCGGCAAATTTGCCGTTTCGCCAACAACTGCGGATTGTATTTCAAAATCGGGCTTTTTTATTTGTCATCGGCCTTTATCTCTGCTCCTGGCTGGCGGTGCAGTTAACGGCGTCCATTCTGGTCTATTTTGTCGTTAGTTGGATGCGCCTGAGCGAGGGGGAATCGGGGCTGGTGGCGCTGGCGGTGCAGGGCACGGCGCTGGTGATGCTCCTGGTTTGGCAACGCTTAGGGCGCCGTTGGGATAAGAAAGTAATTTATATGGCGGGAACGGTCATTTGGTTAGTGGCCCAAACCGGACTTTGGCTCCTGCAACCGGGACAAGTAGGGGCGATGTACGTCCTAGCGATTCTGGCGGGGTGCGGCGTTTCCGTGGCTTACCTGATCCCTTGGTCCATGATTCCCGACGTGGTGGATTTAGACGAACTGGAAACCGGCCAACGGCGGGAGGGGATTTTCTACGCCTTTATGGTGCTTTTGCAGAAAATTGGTCTGGCGTTGGGGTTATTTTTGGTCGGGCTAACCCTAGAGTGGGCCGGTTTTATTCCCCGTCTGCCGGGCAAACCGATTCCCATTCAACCCGACGGGGCGCTCTTAGCCATTCGCTTTGCCGTTGCGCCGCTTCCGGCCTTCTTTTTACTTCTGGGATTAATCTTAGTTTTTTTCTACCCCCTAACTCGGGAAGTCCACAGCCAGATCCGGGCCCAGTTGGCCCAGCGGGGCGAGAACTCCCCCGGCGCCTAAAACTGATCGATCGCCACCTGTTCCGTCCCCTCCGCCAGTGCCGTCAGGAGGGTTTCCAGCGCCGCCTGGAGCAAGCTTTCCCCCGATAACCCTTGACTGGGAATGGCACTGACCACCCCAAAGCTAAAGGTGATTAACTCCGAAGCCCCGAGAGCCGAGGGCGACAAATCCCGTCGCAAACGCTCCAACACTTTCATGGCGCCCGCCTGGGGGGTGTTGGGCAACATCAGGGCGACAATGCCGTCGCCAAAATAGGCGACAAAATCCCCCGGCCGGTGAACGGTGTGTTGGATGGTTGCCGCAAGGTGGAGCAAGAAGGAGTTGTCCGCCTCCGACCAAAACTTGTGACGGGCCTCAAACTGATCCAACTTGACCAAAATCAGGGAAAGGGTCGCCTGGGCCCCGTCGCCCCAGAGAATCCGCTCCCGGGTGGAGCGCCGCCATTGTTGCTCCAGGACTTCCTCTAGACGAGGACGGTTGGGCAACCCCGTCAGGGGGTCGCTGGCGGAGGCTCGTCGTAATTCCTGATTGACCCGATTCAGGTTAGATTCTAGCTCCTGCGCGTCCGTCAGAATTTGCCCCAATTGGCGCTCTTTTGCCGCCAAACTGTGGCGCAATTGTTCCAGAACCAGTTGCTGGTCAATCCGGGCCAAGACTTCCGCGGGATGGTAGGGCGCCGTTAGGTAGTCCGCGGCCCCCGCCTGGTAGAGACGGGTCAGGATCTCCGGGGAAACGGCGCTGAGGAGAAATACAACGGGAATGGGCGGCTCCCGCTCCCCCAACACCTGACAAAGGCTAAAACTATCTAGATCCAAAGGATGGGCTAATAATGCCAAGGCCGGCGCGCCCTGGGCGAGGGTCTCCTCCAGACGATAGGCGGAGGTCACCCACTCCACCCCATAGGCCTGGGATTGGAGGAGGGAAATTAAGGAATCAACAGTCTCCTCCGGGGGGGCGACCAGCAGGAGTCGGGGGGAAGCGGGAGACTTATTCATCCGGCTCAATGGTGCTACTCAGCCCATGATTGCGGAGGGTTTCGCAGTAAAACTCGGCGTGCTCCAACTCGCAAGTAATCACCAGCGCCGTGCCGTTGGTGTGGGCTTCCATCATAATATCCACCGCCTGGGGCTGGGTCATCCCCGCCACGGTCTGCATTAAAACCTGAACCACGTACTCCATGGCGTTGAAATCGTCATTGTGGAGCAAGACCCGATAGCGGGGCGCCGGTTTGCGGATCGTTGCCGTAGCGCCGGCGGGTCTTTCGAGAACTTCGGTGGACATAGGCGACCTCCTCAAGGTAAGGGTAAACAGGGGGATGTATGAGAAAATGTTATCAAAGCTTTTCCTAACAGAGTTGATGGCTTAAGTTAATTTCCCCCCGCCCCCCTAGCCTAAACTGGAAAAGAACTCTCCGGCAGATAACGCCCTCAACTGGCTTCTATAGCAGGCCTAAGTGAATCATGAACAGGGTTCGATTCACGCCCCCCTTTCCAAGGGGGGTTGGGGGGGATAATCCTTGGATTGCGTTCACCACCCATTTAGGCCTGCTATATGACTTTAGCTCCCCAGTCCGCCCCTGTCCCCTGGTGGGTGGAGCGCTGGCTCCAACTCTTAGACTCCTACCGTTTTAAAAAGCGCCTGGAGCGGGCCCGCAATTACGCAAGGGAAGGCAATGTCCTCAGTCTGGAGTTTGACAGCGCCGCCCTGGTGGCGGAGGTGCAGGGGAGCGAAGCCGCGCCCTATCAGGTGAGGCTCTGGCTGGAGGCCTTCAGCGCCGAGGATTGGGACTATGTGCTGGAAACCTTGGCCGGTAAAGCCTTTTTTTCCGCCCAACTGCTGACGGGGCAACTGCCGGAGCGGGTGGAGCAGGCTTTTACTCAAAACGGTCTCAGTTTGTTTCCCTACAATTTAGGGGAAGTTCAAGCCCAGTGTAGTTGCCCCGACCAAGCCAATCCCTGCAAACATATCGGCGCCGTCTATTATCAACTGGGGGAGCGCTTTCAGGAAGACCCCTTTATTATTTTCCAACTGAGGGGCCGCTCCCGGGAAGAATTATTGACCGCCCTGGGCCATCAGCGCCGGGGGGAAGTTGCCAGTTCCTCGCCAGAATCCTTCAACGCCGTTGCCCCCGGAACCGACGCGCCCTTTTGGGACTACGATGCCGCCCTTGCCCCGGACTTGGTGGCGCTTGCGCCCTCGATCCCCCTCCCCAATCCCTGGGAGCGCCTAGGCTCTTTGCCCCTTCCCTACGAAACGGAACAGGAAATTAAACAGGCCCTGGCGGCGCTGTGGCCCCTAGTTCAGGAGCGGATTTTAGCCCAAAGTTTAGGAGGGGATTAAGGGATGATGGAGTTTGTAAATTACTTAATGATTGATTCTGAGAACTGACTCAGAGGTCTGGTTAAAACCCTCGCAGTGGAAGAGTCTAACTTTCTTTAAGATAAGCTCAGCGAGTGTTATGCTTATTAGGCAAATTGCCGAACCCAGCAACAAGAAATGCTTGATCCTGTCTCTACTGCGACCCTAACCTTAGCCGATGCCGCCCGCCAATGTTGGGATGTGATTATTATCGGCGGGGGGATGGGAGGCTCCAGCGTTGCGTATTCTCTTTCCCAAGCCGGCCACCGGGTACTGCTTCTAGAAAAAGGCCGGGCTGATTGTCGTCGAGTTCAAGGAGTGCAAGTAGAACAAGAAAAGCCAGAAGAGCGACTTAAAAATGGGAAGTGGCCCAATCCCCTGACCACTCAGGTAGATCATAACCCGCCCAAGGAGTTTTGGGCGCCCCTCGGTTGCGGTTTGGGGGGATCCACTCTTCTTTACGCCGCCGCTCTTCAGCGTCTGCGTCCTAGCGATTTTGATTGTCAGACTTTACCCGATGGCAGAATAGTATCATGGCCGTTTAAATACGAAGAAATAGAACCTTATTACCTTCAAGCTGAGTCTCTCTTTTCAGTTTGTGGAACCGAAGATCCTTTAGATCAATTCAGTCATTATCAACTCCTAACTCCGCCAGCTATGTGCGAGGTGGATCAACATTTTTTTAGTTGTTTTGAAAATGTGGGACTACATCCCTATCGTCTCCATGTGGGGATAAAATATAAGCCCGGTTGCGAAGAGTGCGCTGGATATGTTTGCCCCCTTAATTGTAAACAGGACGCTTATCACGCTTGTATTTTACCCGCTCTAGCCACTGGTCAGCTTTTTCTGGTAGAACAAGCGGAGGTCATTCGTCTAGAGGCCAACGAGAGCAGAATACAGGCAGTTATTGTGCGACAAGAGGAACAAGAATATTGTCTAACAGCATCTATCTTTGTCTTGGCTTGCGGCGCTTACTTCACTCCGATTCTTCTACAAAGTTCAGCCAACGAGTCTTGGCCCCAAGGAATCGCTAATAGTTCTGGTTTGGTAGGACGCAATTTAATGTTTCATTCTGGGGAAATGATTGCGCTGTGGTCTCGGGGACATTTCTCTCGCATCGGCCCTAACAAAACCTTGGCATTGCGTGATTTTTATTGTTATGAAAATCAAAAACTTGGAGAAATACAGTCCACCGGAAGAGTTGCAGGGTATGGCAATATTTTATATGCTCTACGCTTGATGTTTGATCAGACTCCCTTTTCTTTTTTACCCCTAGTGCGACAATTATTGAGGATTCCGGCCTTTCTTGCATCTAAACTTCTGGGAGAGGCCACTATTTTCACAACAATTGTAGAAGATTTCCCTTATCCCGACAATCAGATTTGTTTAGATCCGACGACTCCTTCCGGCCTACGTATCGAATATCAGATCCGCAATGAGCTTCGTCAACGGGTCATTCTCTTAAGACAATTATTCAGACAAAGCTTGGCTTCTCTACTGAGTTTGCCCTTGGGAGCTGGAATATTCTTAAATTATGGTCATCCCTGTGGGACTTGTCAGTCTGGTGAAGATAGTCAAACTAGTGTGCTTAATCGTGATTGTAGATCTCACGACATTGAAAATCTCTATGTGGTCGACGCCTCTTTCATGCCCACGAGTGGAGGGACTAATCCAAGTCTGACTATTGCCGCCAACGCTCTACGGGTGGGAGACAAAATTCACCAGCATCTGCTTAGTTAGACGTATTTTCTCTTCCTAAAAGACTCAAGAACAATCGCTTTAAACGAGTTTTAAGTCTATAATCTTCATGGTGTAACTTACCCTTGGTAAATATTCGACCGGTAGGCCCATTAGCGGGTAGAGTAGCCAGCACATAGGCATAAGAGTAAACATCCTGTGGATCACCTCCAATTAAGCTCATCGACGTTTTGGTTGCTCCAGGAACTAGCTCATTAACTAAGACATTCGGATATAAAGCTCGATCAATTTCCACAGCCAACGCTTTGGTAAGAGATGAAAGACCCGCTTTTGAGACGGAATAGGCTGAGCTAGCGGGAATAACGGCTCTACCCGCAAAAGAGCCTAAAAGAATAATTCGCCCATATTTCTTCTCTAGCATAGAGGGCAGGACTTTGCGACAGCAAAGAGCAGCACCATTCAAGTTAGTTTCAATTACTTTTGTCCAGTCGCTATGAGACATTTCCAAAAATGTTTGTTTAGGATAAATAGCCGCATTAGCGACCAGAATGTCAACTTTGCCATATCGCTGGAGGGTTTCCTGGAACAAGCGAGTGACATCTGCCTCTGAGGAGACATCGCCTACAACATAATCCATTCTTCCGTCGTTACATAACTGTGCAGTTTCTTGTAAAGTCCGCTCTGTACGTCCGAAGCCGATCACGCGAGCGCCGTCCCGACAAAAACCAATGGCGAGAGATCTACCAATACCGCTACCGGCTCCCGTAATTACGACGACTCTATCATTTAAGACCATGCTTTCTGAATCAATCATGATTGTGTTAATGCGTAAATACTGGATTGACCGTGAGTAGATATCTTAAAATTACTCATCTAGCCCTGCTACAAATTATCCTAGCCTGAATGGGGACCGCCATACCGCTTTAAAGCCCCCCTTACAAAGGGGGATTTGTAAACTTTAAACGGAAGCTAAGAATTTTCGTCCAAATTGCGATTTAGTCCCGCCTGTTTAATCAACTCCTCCGGGCTGAGTTTAGAGAGAAAGTCCCGAAACGCCTGGCGCTCTTCTTCGTCCGCGTCCCGGTCCACCGGAATTGAGGCATCGGCGATCACCTCCTCCATGACCCAAATGGGGGCGTCTAAGCGCAGAGCCAAAGCGATGGCGTCGCTGGGACGGCAATCCACCTCTTTTTTTAATTCCCCCTGACCGAGACAGAGCACCGCGTAAAAAGTATTGTCCTGAAGAGAGTGGATAATGATCCGCTCCAGTCGCGCCTCCCAAATCTGGAAGAGGGTCGCCATCAGGTCATGGGTCAGGGGACGGGTCGCTTTTTGTTGCTCCAGGGCGCCGATAATGGAGCGAGCCTGTTCCTGACTGATATAAATCGGTAAGGCGCGGCGGTCGGAACCGTCCTTGAGCAGGACAATGGGGCTACGGGTCACCGCGTCTAGAGCAATGCCGGCAACTCTCATTTCAATCATGGAACCCCCTCCGAGTTAGCGCTGGGGATAGACCAAACTTGGAATCTATCTATATCGTATTTTAGGGTTTCACCGCCCGGTTTCTAATAAAGTCCAGCAGAATTTTTTGGTGAATATCTCCCAGGGGACGAGTGTCCCCCGCCTTGGGAGAATAGATCCGGCCCGTTTCAATCTCCGCTGGAGTAATTAAGCCCCAGTCCCAGCCTTCCTGCAAGGACAGCGCCGTTAGAGGGACAGTCAGGGGCGCGGCAAAGACGTGGCGGAGAGCTAAATCATCTCCGTAGCAGTCAAAAAAGACCGGATTTTCCAAATTAAAAGCAATTTCTTCCCAAATTTCCCGTTGAACGCCGGTTAGGGGCGATTCTCCCGGATCTAGATGACCGCCAAATAACGACCAGTGACCGGGGTAAAGAATCGTGGGCAGATCGTCCCGCAACTGCAACAGATAGCGCCCCTCTTGATGGAGAATCGCCAGCGCCACCTCTCGCCTAGGGTTTGTCGAGTTGTTTGTGGGGGAGAAATTCGCCATCGACGTTAAGGGGGGATTGGGGTTTAC
>JBKCES010000005.1:0-12606 GCA_046304295.1 Cyanobacteriota bacterium
GTGAGGGTGGGGGGCATTTTCAGTTATCAGGTAACAGTTATCAGTTATCAAGGGTTAGGTAACAGGTGTCAGGTATCAGATATCAGATGTCAGTTATCAATTCTTCACTGATAACTGCTCACTGCTCACTGATAACTGAAATTACTCGACTTTGAACTGCCGGACGCTGTCCTGAAGGGATTGGGCGACGGCGAGGAGTTCTTTGAAGGTGCTGGAGACGTTGGCGGCTTCGGAGGAGGTTTTGTCGGCGACGGCGGCTACCTGGGCCATGGTGCGGGTGACGCTTTGGCTGGTTTGGGATTGCTCCACGGCGGCGCTGGCGATGGCTTCCACCAGGGCGCTAATCTGGGCGCTGGCGGCGGTGATCAGGTTGAGGCTCTTGCGGGTTTCATCCACCAGTTTGGTGCCCATGACCACTTGCTCGGTGCCGGTTTCCATGGCGATGACCACTTCGTTGGTTTCCGCCTGAATGCTGGCCACCAGGTCGGAAATCTCGGCGGTGGCTTCGGCGGACTGGCGGGCGAGGGAGCGCACTTCGTCCGCAACCACGGCGAAGCCCCGGCCTTCTTCCCCGGCGTGGGCGGCTTCAATGGCGGCGTTCAGCGCCAAAAGGTTGGTCTGATCGGCGAAGGAGCTAATCAGGTTCACCACTTTGGAGATTTTTTGGGAGGATTCCCCGAGGCGTTTGACTTTTTTGGCGGTGGCGGCCACCGTTTACCCGCTGGCCCAAATACCGTCCACGGTGCGGTTCATGGCATCTTCCCCGGAATCCACCGTTTGGGTCGCCTGTTGCACCGCCACTTCCGCCTGGGCGGCGTTTTCCGCCACTTCCTGAATGGAGAGGGTCATGGCCTGTAAACTTTCCAGCGCCACGGCCACGTCTTCCGCCTGCTGGAGGGCTTCCTCCGAGAGTTGGCGCACAGCGGTTTCGTTGACGTCGGTGGTGGAGGCGAACTGGGTGGCGGCCTGTTGCACCTGGGTCACAATACGCCGCAGGTTTTCGATGGTGGCGTTGTAGGAGTCGGCGATGGTGCCAATTTCATCCTCCGTCACCCGGGCTCGGATGGTCAGATCCCCCCGGCTGACGGGGTCCACTTCCATCAGTAGATCTAACGCTCGTTTTTGCAGTTGCTCCCGCACCTGGCGCTGTTCGATCTCCGCCAGGCGCTGTTGGGTGATCAATTCCGCCCGCTCCAGCGCCAAGCCTACCTGCACGGTTAACTGACCGAAAAGGTCGATTTCCCCCGCTTGCCAATCCCGGAAACCGGAGCACTGGTGGGCGATGAGTAAGCCTAGTAATTGTCCTTCGGCAATAATCGGCGCCACCAGGTTAGCCTTGACCCCAAAGGGCGCCAGTTGTCCCAGGTGGCAGGGGGTTAACCCGGCCTCAAAAATATTGGGGGTAGCCTGAACTCGCCCTTTTAAATACTTCTCCACATACTTGTCGGCGAAGCAGGGGTCCTTAATTTCGGCGCCGAGGGCGATGGGGAAGCCGTCTTCTACGGATTCAGCGATAATGGTGCCCTTCCAGGTTTCGTCAAAGGTATAGACAATGACCCGGTCACTCTGGAGCGCCTGGCGGATTTCCGTCACCGCCACGTTAAAGACCTCTTTAGAATCCAGCGCCGCCGAAATTTTCAAGGTCAAGTCTTTCAAAATTTGGGCCCGGTGGCTGGCTTCTTTTTGCTCCGCCAGCAGTTCCGCCCGATCCAGTGCCAGGCCCACTTGCACGGTCAACTGCCCAAAGAGTTCCACGTCCCCCTGATCCCAGTCCCGGAAATCGCCGCATTGGTGGGCGATGAGCAGACCGAGTAATTTACCTTCAGTGATAATCGGCGCCACCAGGTTGGCCTTGACCCCAAAGGGCGCCAGTTGCCCCAAGTGGCAGGGGGTTAACCCAGCCTCAAAAATATTGGGGGTGGCCTGAACCCGCCCTTTTAAGTATTTCTCGACGTAGTTGTCGGCGAAACAGGGGTCCTTAATTTCGGCGCCGAGGGCGATGGGGAAGCCCGGCGCCACGGATTCGGCGATAATGGTGCCTTTCCAGGTTTCGTCGAAGGTATAAACAATGACCCGGTCGCTCTGGAGCGCCTGACGGATTTCCGAAACGGCGACGTTAAAGACTTCTTTGGAATCCAGCGCCGCCGAGATTTTTAGGGTTAAATCTTTTAACACCTGGGCCCGTTGGCTGGTGCGCTGGATTTTCTGTAGGAGAATTTCCTTTTCCTGAAGGGCTACGGTTTCCTGGAGACGCTGACTCCGGTCCGCTAAAAGGTAAGCGGCGATGCTCGCGCCCCCCGCCGTGGCCAGCAGACCCCAGAGCAGATTTTGGGTAACGGTGTTTTGTAAAGATCGCAAGGATTCGGCGCTGACGCCCCGATTCACTACCGTCTGCTCCACGGTGCGGTTAACCACCAGATTATTCAGACCGCCAATGGCCGCCAAGGGAATCATGCCCAGGGCCAGCGCCGCGAGAACGGCTTTGAGGGGAAAGGGTTTGGGTTCAGCTTGGCGAAAACTTGGGGGAGCTGTAACCGTAGGGGATTGTAATTTGGGGAGTTCTAACTTCGGCGCCGGCGGGGGGGAAAGTTGCAGGGTCGGCAGTTGGAGCGGCGCCGCCGGTTCTGGGTGAACCGGTGTCGGATGGGGCGGTTGCACGACGCCCGGCAGGGTTTCCGTCGGCGCTTCGGCGGTTGCCATGGCGGCCGGCGCTTCCGGCTCTATGGCTGGCAGAGGGGACATCTCGCTAGAGTCGGGGCCATTGTCTAAGCTAAAGCCCGGTAAATCCAAGGCGCCGAAGAGCGCCTCCTCCGGGGCTGGATTCTCTGGGACTAGCGGCGCTTGCCGGTCTTGGGACTTAGGGGCGTTAACGGGGGTCTGGGTCATGGGGGGGTCAGAATCAAGGGGTAAAAAACGGGAAAAATCAATAAAAATTAGGCGTCCAGTCGGCTCGCGGTTGACGGCAAGCTAAAATCCCCGGCTTTGTTTAACCTGTTCGAGGATAGCTCGCCCCTCTAGCACAACAAACACTTCGTTCTCCGGGCTAATCCACAACCCGCGGAGGTAGGGGATCAGCCCGGCGCCGACGCTGGCGGGGGGAACGGATTGAATCTGGTCGGTGGGCGTCGATTCAATATCTTTTACTTGGGAAACCACTAAGCCCAAAACTTGGTTCCGGTCTAAGGTTGGGCGTTTGCCCTCGCCTCCGCTCCCGTTGAGAATGATCACTGGATAGTTAGAGCGGGAAGCGGCCTGACGGCGCCAGGGCGTTAGGCCGAGAAGATAGCCCAAATCCGCCACCCAGAGAATTTCTCCCCGCCAGTTATAAACGCCCATGGCCCAGGGGGGCAGGTGGGGAATGGGCACAATTTGCCCCAAGGGCACCGTCAGCACTTCGCTCAACTGAGACACCGGCAGAAGAGCTTCCGTGTCCGGCTCTAGGCTAAAACGGAGAAATTGACGAATGGGTTGACGGGTTGCGGTAGGGGATAACACCAGACAATCTCCTCGAACGGAAAAGTAATTCTTAACTAAGGCTAGTCTGTGCCCTCTAGACCAATGACGAGCAAGGGCGGCGCCCAGGTGCCCGGATCTTAAAGATTGAGAAATTGTTTAATCGTCCGATTAAACTCCTCCTGATCGATGGGCTTGGTAATATAGGCGTTTGCGCCCTGGCGCTTGCCCCAAAATTTATCCATATCGGTCCCCTTGGTAGAGCAGAGAATCACCGGGATATTTTTGGTGTTTTCCCGCTCCTTCAGTTCCCGACAAATTTCAAAGCCGCTCCGGCCCGGCAGAACAATGTCCAAGACGATGACGTCGGGGGTCGCCTGGGCTAACTTCTCCAGCGCCTCTTCGCCGCTGGCTGCGGTGGCGACCTCAATACCTAACCGTTGACAATAATCGCTAATGATGGAGCGCTCGGTGGAAGAGTCGTCAATGACAAGGGCGGTTCCCATAACGGTGCCTCCAAATAAATTTTAATCAATAGAAAGTTATAGGGTCGAGAATCTCTCAAGAATTAGGCGGGTTCCTGTTCCCTGAGATACTTACGAATCGTGGTGAGAACCGTATCGGGATTGACGGGTTTACTGAGAAAATCCGTCGATCCCACCATCTTGGCCCGCACCCGATCGACAATGCCGTCGTTCCCAGTCAAAATGACGATGGGTGTTTGACGGAAGAGGGAAAGCTTGCGCAATTGCCCGCAGATTTCGTAGCCGTTGGCGTTGGGCATCACCAGATCCAGAAAGATTAGCGCCGGTTTGCGGGCCAGGAGAATGGCGATGGCCCGGAGGGGATCGTTGATGGCCACAAATTGATAGTTGGCCGAGACCAGAATTTTTTCCAAAGTCTGGCACATTAGAGGGCTATCGTCCACGCAGGCGATCAGAGGGCCCGTGGGCACATTGGGCTGGGCCACAATGCCCGTGGGAGGCGGCGCGATGGGGGGCGGCAGGTCAGGAATTTTAATCAGCTCCACCAAGCCTAACTGAAGATAGGGTAGGAGAGACGTGGTGACGCTCAAGACGTCTCGCTTCATTCTGACGGAAAGATCCCGGAGGGTCTGGTTGCCGTCCAGGAGTTGCTTGAGGGTCTGATAGACCTGGGGCGAGGTGCGCTCCTGCAACTGCTCCGCTTGCCGGATCACGGGAGCGCCGTTGGGGGAACGGTCGGCGATCTTGGCGGCCTGCCAGTTGTGCCAAAGTTGTTGGGTTTCGTTGATAATTTGGTCGGCGTCGATCAGCACCAGACGGGTGGCGAGGATGGTGTCCTGACGTAGGTCGCAGGAGACCTCCATCATTTGGGTAATGTCAAATAAAACCTCCACAATGGTGGTGCGGATAAAACGGGCCGCCTGTTCCCGGGTCGCCTTTTGGTGCTCGACCCAATGGCAGAGGAGTTGATACTCCCAGCAGAGTTGTAGATCCTGGGGATCGATACTAGCCAGGTCAATCTGCACCGAAGAAAGATTAGCCGCAATCTGGGGCAAGTAGAGGGCGATTTGTCGGCGCCAGCGCCGCACGGCGTGGTGGCCCCCGGTGGCGTACATGATGCGACCGAGGTAGAGGTAAAAGAACCACCGCTCCCCCGTGGGACTCGTCAGCGCTAACTGTCCGCTAAACCTCGGTTGCTTAAGGCCCTCAAAGAAGCTCGTCTGACGAGAGGCGGTAAACTCTTGGATAGGAACTGAATGGGAGGGGGGGTTAGGGGCGGTCATTGAGCGATTCGGCGCCGAAGCGGGAGATGGAACTCTAGGTTATAGCTTGCCTTGAATTTGAGCGGAATAGGCTGTCAACCGTCCCCAAAAGACCTCAAAGGGGGTCGATTTAGGGAAATTTACCGAGAAGACTAGCGGCTTGACCCTCATCCTTCTGATCTGAAACCGTTATCCTTGGGGGCCTAGACCTATTATGGTTAAAGGGAGGGCAAAAGCGTCTTACCCTCTGTCATATTCTAGCTCAGTCTTTCCCCGACTCCGCTCCCCCGCAACTCCCTAGTTACGTCTAAGCAAAGATGCCTATTTCCCCAGCCTCCTTAGTCGAAGCGGCGCGTTATTTAGAGCGACACGATGAAAGTCAACGAATCAAGAAATTGATTTTTTGCCTTTGTAAAAAGTATTGGGAGAATGACATAAATGTTCTCAATAGCCAATCAATGGAAAACCTGCTCCTAGAGTTGGCCCAAACCCGGCCTAGCATAGAACAGTTAACCTTCTCGATGTATAAATTGGTCAAGACGCTAAACCGGCCCAAGGTTTACGCTCAGGTGGCCAAGACTATTTTAGATCAGTTGGGCCCCTTGTACACCGCCCAGGCGGACGAGGAGTTACTGGATCTTTCCGCGGGCAAACCCGCCATTGAGGTGGCGGCCATCGAAGCGGACGGCAACATCGACCACCCCACCAGCTTTAATAAGGCCACTCAAATCGAAGTGCCGCTGGCGGACAAACGGACGGAATTTAATAAGGCGACCCAAATTGAGCTTCAAGCCGGCGCTTTGACCCCGGAGGTCATTGCTCGGCAAATCGCCCAGACCCTAGCGCAACACCCCGAACAGGCTCGGATCAAAAAACTAATGTTCGCCGTTAGTCGCGGCGCCTGGGAAAATAATCTAGAAGTGGTCGACAATTACGGATTCCCTCGGCTCATCCTCGATCTGCGGCGGGATTTTCCTACGAGGGGGGATCTGCAAATCGGCTTTGACCAGGTGGTCAATAACATCAATAAAGCTACTTTGTACTTAGCCATCGCTAATTTGATCCTCGCCCAAATGGACGCCTTGTACGAGGATCTAGAGGAAAGTTTGGAAATAGAGGAAAGCGCGGCCAATACCGGCATTGTTAAGAGTTCTCCCCCCCTGCCCCTGGCCCGCATTCCTCGGGGAGAGCACGTCCAGACCTCCATTATCGACTTTAGCCAAACTCAAAAAACCAGCGATCCCCTCGTTACCGTCCTGGGAAGCATTCCGGCGCCGCCGCCGCCCCCGGCCCTCCGAGTGGCTAGTCGAGAGTATAATCTCTTTGAACTGCGACAAGAAATCATGCAAAACACGAATCCCCTGCGGGCGAAGGTATTGCTTTTTTCGATTCTCTTCCACACTTGGGATGATAATGGTCAGGACTGGGGACTAATCCGCAGTTACGGTCTGGATGATTTGGTGGAGCAAGTGCTATTGAGTCGAAAACCCCCCAATGATATTGAGATTAAACTTTACGGGCAAGCCAAGGCCATGGCGGATCGGGACGCTTACACCCAAGCCGCTAGCACCTTGCTGAAAGTGCTTAAGCCCTTTCTTTAGCGCCGTTCAATCCCCCTACCTTGACCTCAACCGATGGAACCCCAAGAACTGATTCAGCGCTACCTCGCCGGAGAAACCCTCTTCACTGGTCTGAAATTGCCGGGCATTAACCTCTCCGGCGCCGATCTAATCGGCATTGTTCTCTCCGAGGCGGACTTGCGTAGTGCCAATTTACTTTTCGCCTACCTGAACCGGGCCAATCTCTGCCAAAGTAACCTGGTGGGCGCCAACCTCAGCGGCGCCAGTTTAAATCAGGCCGATCTTTCCGGCTCCGATCTGCGAAATGCTAACCTCCACGGGGCGCTATTACAGGGGAGCGTTCTGCGGGACAGCGATATTACCCTAGCGGTTTTACAGGACACGAATCTGATCGGTGCCGATCTGCGGGGGGCGGATTTATCGGGAGCCACGTTAACCGGCGCTTGTCTGCGGGGGGCCAATATGCGTCAGGAAAAGAAAAGCTACTACACCAACTTGCAAGCGGCGATTCTCTCCCGGGCGGATCTCTCCGGCGCCAATATGAAGGGGGTGGATCTGAGTCGGGCGGATTTATCTGGAGCCAATCTCAAGGAAGCTAACCTACGAGACGGGGATTTGCGCAAGGCGGATCTGAGTAAAGCCAACCTGCGGGGCGCGCTCCTCACAGACGCGGATTTGTCCGGCGCTAAACTGACCGGGGCCAATTTGACTAACGCCAATTTGATGCGGGCAAAATTACCAGGCGCAGAGATGACGGGCGTCAACTGTCAGGGCGCCATTATGACCCATATTTCCCTGAATCGAGCCAATCTCACCGGAGCCAATCTCAGTGGCACCCGCATGAACAGCGCCGATCTCAGCCGAGCCATTTTAACCGGCGCTAGTTTTCGGGAGACGGAATTGATTGAGGCCTTTTTAGCCCGGGCTAACCTAATGAACGCCGATTTTACCAACGCCAATCTCATCCGGGCGGATCTGATGAGCGCCAACATGGCCGGGACGGTATTTCAAGGTGCCACCATGCCCGACGGGCAAGTCCATCGTTAGTAGAGCCGGTTAATAACCTCAGCGCCGATTCAGGGATAATAAAAAGCGCCGCAATACCGCCCTGAGCCTATGTCTTCCCGTTCCCAACCTGTGACTATCCTCGGCGCCGGTCGCTGGGGTCGGGCCCTGGCGGGACTCTTGGCAGACAACGGCCATCCCGTTAAATTTTGGTCTCGCTCCGGGCCCTTAAGCTTAGAAGAAGCCGCGGAGGGGGCCGGGGTCATAATTTCGGCGCTGTCCATGAAGGGGGTGCCCCCGACCTTAGCCTTACTGCAATCCCTAGACTTGGCCCCCCATTGTGTCATCGTCAGCGCCACCAAGGGGTTAGATCCCCAGAGCCAAAAGACGCCCTCCCAACTCTGGCGCCAGGCCTTTCCCCGCCTATCCGTAGTCACCCTGTCGGGCCCTAATTTATCTAAGGAGATCGAGGGGGGTCTGCCCACCGCCACCGCCGTAGCCAGCCAAGATTCCTCTGCCAGTCGCCTCGCCCAAACCCTCTTCGCTTCAGAGCGCTTCCGGGTCTATGTCAACCCCGACCCCCTGGGCACAGAATTGGGCGGCGCCTTGAAAAATGTCATGGCCATCGCCGCCGGGGTCTGCGACGGTCTTCAGTTAGGCGCTAACGCCAAGGCGGCGCTGTTGACCCGCGCTCTACCGGAGATGGCCCGACTGGGCGCGGCGCTGGGCGCTCGGGAGGAAACTTTTTTTGGGCTATCGGGTTTGGGCGACCTGCTAGCTACCTGTAATAGTCCACTCTCCCGCAATTACCAAGTGGGTTTCAAATTAGCCCAGGGATTAACCCTAGAGCAAATTCTGGCGGAGAGCGAAGGGGTGGCGGAAGGGGTGCCCACCGCCGGAGTCGCAGTTCAACTGGCCCAAACTTTAACCCTCTCCGCCCCCATTAGCCAACAGGTTTACGCCCTGCTCCAGGGAACCGTAACCCCCCCGGCGGCGCTGAAGAATCTGATGGGGCGGGAGTTAACGGCGGAGTTTGAGCAGATGTTGGGAGAGCTTGCCTAGCTCACCCATTTTGAGATCCCCCCCAACCCCCCTTTGAAAGGGGGGAAAACTTCTCAAAGTCCCTCCTTGTTAAACATCCTCTAAGACCTGAATGACCAGATCCGCTAACTTCTGGGCGGCGCCGGCGGGGCCTCTGGCCTTTCTCAACTCGGCGCTGATGAGGGCTAGTTTTTCGGGATGGGTCAACCAGTCCCTCGCCTGTTGGGCCACAGCGCCGGGGGTAATTTCCCCTAACCATTCCGGCACGATTTCTCGACCGGCCCAGAGGTTGGGCCAGGCGTAGAGTTTGTTTTGTCGCAAAATCTTGGCGTTAAGCCAACGGGCCAGGGTGGTTCCCACCCCCGGCAGTCGGGTTAATAAACCGGGCAACCCGTCCCACAGTTTCATACTCTCCACATGCTGGGTCGGCAGAAGCACTAACATCGGCACCCCCAGCGCCCCCAGTTGGGCGGTATTGGCTCCGACGGTGGTAATGGCAAAGGTTAACCCCTTCATCCATTCCTCGGCGGGGAACTGGCTAATGATTTCCACTGCGGCGCCATTGGGGAGAGGGAAATGGGGCTGGGGATCGAGTGTCAATTCCGTTAAGGTTTCCGCCAATGGATTAAAAGCCGGGTCGGCGTAACGGGCCAGAGTTTCTAGATCCACCGTCGGCGCGAGGAATAACTGGAAACGAGGACAATTTTCTCTCTCCATTGATTGGGTTAACTCGACCGCTACCGCCAGCGCCAGAGGAGCGCCCTGGGCTAGCTTAAAGGGTTTAGATCCCGGAAAGAGGCCAATGCGGGGTCTGCCCTCTTCTCCCTCCTGTTCCCGCGGTGCTAGATCCGCCATTAAATCCCCCACGATCCGGGCTTTGCTCCGCTGTGGGGGGGGCATCTTTTCCACAACGGCGCTCTGCATAACCCCAAAGGCGTCGATCCACTGACTCCAGCGGGCTTCCCATTCGGCGTAGACCACCGTTTTATAGCCCAGGCGCTTGCCAACCCAGAGGGCGTAAAACTGGTCTCCCCCTAAAAAAACCACGACCCCCCGACGGCGCCAGTCCCAATTCTCAGGGGTTTGCCCAGTTAATAGAAAGGGAAAAAAATCGGCGCTGTCCTGTACCCGGTCAATGTCCCCATAACGCCGGGCCACCATCCCTTCGTTACCCATAGCGTGAGGACAGGGGGAAAGCAGTAATGATATCCTAGTTTGTTCCCGGTCTTCTCCTAGTTTTTGCCGGAGCGCCTGGGCCACAGGCCGCACCCAGGTGGTCACTTCGCCGGGGCCGTTGGAGAGGAGGACGATATCGATGGGCTGGGGGGGGAGGGGGAAGAGGCTACGCTCAGGGCGCGAAGTAGAACGTAATCGACGGTCATTCAGCAACTCTAGCAGTCAGATCTCGGTTATAAATCGCTCTCTGCCAGAAGGGTTCCGGCATTTAGAATTTTACAAATCATTGACGACTGCTATACTTAGGAGCGAAATTATGAAGCAATCCGTGAGCTATTAAGCTAACAAATCCTTAATTCGTTACCACTGATCATCTCGTAAAGTGTACTGTATTATTATCATCCCTGGTTATCCTCTCAAGTAAATTCCACGCACATGATATCCTAAAAGTCAATCCTTATAATAGGTGACACGCCATAATTGATGACACGCCTTAAGAAACAATGACCTTGCCCGCTCGTGAATGCAAAAAAATAGATTATGATCTCCTCGCTACCACATCCACGACAAAAACCAATGAACTCATGAACCGGCGAGTGATAAAAAAATGCAAAAGATCGAAGAATTAAAAGCCAGTAGCTCCCTTCCCTTAATTATTACCGATCATCAAGGTATTGTGGCAGAAGTTAACCGCCATTTTGAAACGGTTTTTGGTTGGTCGGCCGAGGAAATTGTCGGTCAATCCCTAACAGTTATTCTCCCAGTTTATTTTCGGGATTCCCATCATCTTGGATTTTCGAGATTCACCGCCACGGGAATCTCAACCATCCTGAACCATCCCCTCAAGTTGAAGGCGCTCACCAAGGATCGGGGCGAAGTCCTGTCGGAACATTTCATTATTGCCGAGCAAAAAAATGGTAATTGGGTGTTTGCGGCGACCCTTCGTCCCCTGACGGATGAAGTGACCGGTTAATTCAAAAACCTTTGGGGCCGCCGAATATTAGGTGTTTGCTCACGATATGTGTCCTCCCGGCGCTGAGGCTTTGCAGGGCATGGATTCAGGGAAGTGTCATCAACAGATCTGCTTTGATCTCGATGCTCAACTTTCAGGTAGAGGGCTGGACTTCTCGGCTTAAGGCTAAATTCTGTGGAAAACCTTCCCGTTCTCTGTGGAAAAAGGCGGACTACTGTGGAAAGCCATCCCTAGGCTCCGGCGCAGGGGCGCCGGGAAAGGACGACAGTAATACGATCTAGATCCAACTCGCTAAAGCGATCCACCGCCCAATGGGCGAGGCGTTGCATGAAGTGATAGGGGTAAGTGTGGGCGATGCCGACTACGGACATACCCGCCGAGCGAGCCGCCTGAATGCCAGCAAAGGAGTCTTCGATGGCTAGACATTCATGGGGCAAAATCGGTAAGGTTTGAGCGTTTGTTTCCACCTCTCCCAGATAAGCGTTTAACCGCCGGAGCGCCAAGAGATAACCGTCGGGCTGGGGTTTGCTGACGGGAGTGTCTTCTCCGGTCACGATGACCTGAAAATAGTCTCTTAGGTTAGCTTGCTCTAAAACATACTCCACTTCCGAGGAAACGGCGCCGGTAACGAGACCCAGGGGTAAGCGTTGGAGCGCCGCGCGGTCTAGAAAGGGTTTGAGATCAGCGTAAATTGGTAGGGGATCCAAAGTCAGAATCCGTTGACGATACGCCTGAGCTTTCCGGTAAACTAGCCGCTGGAGAGCTTCGGGGCTGAGATAACGCTCGCGGTGGGCGAAGAGGTCTTGTAAACCGGCCCGGTCGCTCCGACCCAGACAATAGGTCTGGTATTCTGCATCGCTCATGGGCCGCAAATTTTCCGTCAGAAGCAGTTCATCCACCAATTCTCGATGGAGGGCTTCGTCGTTGAGGATAACGCCGTTGAAATCGATAAAAACGGCTTTGAGCATGGGCGAGGGGAAACGGAAAACTGCCTTCCCAGTTTAAATCTCCCGGTTACGAGTTGGGGTGCGTTCCCGTTAAGTCTTTTTCAAGATAGTAATTGAGAAAAGTCTGTCCTCGCCGTCGAACGGTCTGCACTTGTCGTCCGGTAAACCCCATACTTTCAAAAAAGGGTAGGGCGGTAATACTGGCTTCTACCCAGAGCCGAGTTAATCCTAAATCTAGGGCGCGTCCCGCCGCGGCCTCATAGAGCTGTCCGCCAACGCCCCGGCGCTGATGATGCTTATGGCAGTAGAGACAATCCAAATAACCGTTCCGACGGAGGAGAATGAACCCAAGAATGTCTCCCTCCGCCTCGGCCACAAGGGTAATGTGAGTTTCGCAACGCCTTGCCCACAAGGCTAGATCTAGAGACTCCGGCGCCCAAGCCTCGATCTGAGCGGGGCTGTAATCCCGGCTATTAACGGCCCGAACGGTCTCCCGTAACAGACGCAGGAGCGCAGGGGCATCCGAGGGACGGTAGTGGCGAACTAGCAAAAGCCTAGAGGTTGGAAACCGCCGAATTAGCGACGGTGGGGGTCGGCGCTTGCAATTTCTGGAGTTGACGCCAAAGCACTTCTAGTTCCGCCTCTAGGTAAAGGTATTCGATTTCTTGGGCGGCGCCGTAGGGG
>JBKCES010000006.1:0-3083 GCA_046304295.1 Cyanobacteriota bacterium
ATCGGTTGCCCAGCGAAGCGGAATGGGAATACGCTTGTCGAGCGGGAACTCAAACTCGTTATTATTTTGGGGATAATGAAAATCAGCTAGGCGATTACGCTTGGTACGGGGATAACTCAGGGGATTCTATCCTGAACACAGCAGAAATTTGGGAAAATAATCAAGAGGGTTATTTTGATCGCTTAATGAATAATAAGAATAAAACGCATCCGGTCGGACAAAAACAGCCAAATCCGTGGGGACTCTACGATATGCACGGCAATGTCTGGGAATGGTGCGAAGATCAATGGCACGACAATTATCAAAAAGCGCCGACGGATGGAAGTCCATGGAATGATAATGATTCTCAAGAAAGAGTGGTACGCGGCGGTTCTTGGCTCTACTTTCCGTGGATTTGTCGTTCGGCTTCTCGTCACTACAACAATCCCGTCAGCCGTGACTACGATGTCGGTTTTCGAGTGTTGTGCGAGAGTCCCAGACTCTCCTAGCCCTTTGACCCACCCCTAACCCCTCCAAGGAGGGGAACCGGAATAGGAGCGGCGCCGGGGTAACTGAATGGTTTGACCACCCCGTCAGGCGGCGCCTGCCACCCCTCCAGAGGAGGGGAACTGGGGAACCGGAGGAAGGAGCGGCGCTGGTAATAAAACACCCCCTCTCGGGATGGCGCTGGGGGGTGGGTGTAGACGCCGAAGAGACCCACCCCTAACCCCTCCAAGGAGGGGAATTTATTGCGGATAAGTCCCTGTTACGATTCCCCTCCCACAGGAGGAGGGGTGAGCCGAGCGTCCTATAATAGGCTCTGAATTTGCGTTGGCAGAGAGGAAACGGCATGACAGAGGCGCCGAAAAAGGGCCGTTCCCTAGCGGGGATTGCGGGAATCGTGGCCCTGGCGACGTTAATCAGCAAGGTATTTGGCTTAATCCGGGAGCAGGTTATCGCCGCGGCCTTTGGCGTGGGAACGGTGGTGACGGCCTACGCCTACGCCTACGTGATTCCGGGTTTTTTGTTTATTCTCCTAGGGGGCATTAACGGCCCCTTTCACAGCGCCTTGGTGAGCGTTTTGTCTAAGCGCCGTCAGGAGGAGGCGGCGCCCCTGGTGGAAACGGTGACAACCCTGGTGGGGGCGATTTTATTGGGGGTGACTCTGATTTTATTCCTCGGCGCCGGTTTGTTTATCGACCTCCTAGCGCCAGGTCTCGATCCCCAGGCGAGAAGCGTGGCGGTGCAACAGTTACAAATCATGGCACCCATGGCGCTCCTGGCGGGGTTAATCGGCATTGGCTTTGGCACTTTAAACGCCGCCGATCAGTACTGGTTGCCCAGTATTAGCCCCCTCCTTTCCAGCGTCACCGTGATTCTAGGGCTTGGCGGCGCTGTTTTGATTCTAGGGCAAGCCATTAACACGCCCCAGTACGCCCTTTTAGCTTCCCTTCTTTTAGCGGGGGGCACCACCGCCGGGGCGGTTCTGCAATGGGGCGCCCAGATTATTCCCCAGGCGAAAGCGGGGATGGGACGCCTACGACTGCGGTTTAATTGGCGCCAACCGGGGGTGGATGAGGTCATGCGGGTGATGATCCCGGCCACCCTCTCCTCAGGGATGCTCTACATCAACTTCGCCACCAATTTATTTTTCGCCTCCTTTATTCCCAACGCCGCCGCGGCCATGCGTTACGGCAATTTTGTGGCGCTGACGCCCCTGGGTATTATCTCCAACATGATCTTGGTGCCCTTTTTGCCGGTTTTTTCTCGCCTCAGCGATCCCCAGGATTGGCCGGAACTCAAGGAGCGGATTCGTCAGGGGTTGATGCTCAGCGCCCTAACCATGCTGCCCTTAAGCGCCGTCTTGATGGGTCTGGCCTCCCCCATCGTGCAGGTCATCTATCAACGGGGCGCCTTTGACGCCCAGGCGGCTAAGGAAGTGGCGCCGGTTCTGGCGGCCTACGGTCTGGGGATGTTTTTCTATTTAGGGCGAGACGTGTTGGTGCGGGTTTTCTACGCCCTGGGAGACGGTCAGAGTCCCTTCCGGGTCAGCGCCGTCAATATTTTCATCAACGGAACCCTAGATTTTTTACTCTACAAACCCTTTGGCACCATCGGTATTGTCCTAGCTACCGTAGGAGTCAATTTATTCTCGATGATTATTTTCCTCATCCTGCTCCGGCGCCGGTTAGGCGGGTTGCCCCTAGGAATGTGGACTCTGGACGCGGCGAAATTATCCCTCCTCGCCCTCCTCGCGGGTTTATTGGGGTGGCAGGGCAGTTTACTCTGGGAGCGGAGTCTGGGGAGCGGCAATTTGCTCTTGCAACTGGCAGAACTGACCCTCTTTTCCGGGATTATTATTCTCCTCTTCGGTGCCGGCGCCTGGGCGCTGAAAATTCCCGAAGTCCATCTCCTCAGTCGGCGCTTGTTGGGGCGCTTTCGCTGAAGGGAAAGTTTAAGCTAAACTAGTTCTATAGCGGTATTCAGACGTGTGAGAACACTAAAACCCTCATTCAGTAGGGGTTTTAGCCGTCTTATTTGTCCCTCACCAGCGCAGACACCGCTATATGAGCAGTGGCATTTTGGAAAGTTTCACAATTCAAAAATTCAGAGGGGTTCGGGATCTAGAGCTAAGAGATCTTGGACACATCAATCTGCTTGTTGGCATAAATAACTTAGGCAATACAAGTGTACTGAAAACCTTGTCTGTTTACTGCCATCCACTGGAGGTAGTGATTCAGGAGTAGTGAAGAAGGCTCAATTGCTGGCCAGGGAAGAATTATAGTCGTGTATGAAGTGCCAAATTGCACCTATGTGATTGTCTACGTTTTTGGAAAAAGACAGACTTTGTCTGACAAGTCGTGAAATCCTTTGACGTAAAGTATTATTGAGACGTTCAATATGATTGGTTTGTCCACTTTCTTTACCAACAGCTCGGTGACGTTTGCTAGGAATAACTTTTTCAACGTGAGTTCGACAGAAGTTAGAGGATAGCAGGAGGGAGAGCAGCAAGAGCTTTCGGGTCTAGCTGAAGAGAGGGCTTGCAGGGAAGGTAGGTGTAGGCAATCAAGCCCGCAATCAAATTAACCATAAAATTCCACGGA
>JBKCES010000007.1:0-3085 GCA_046304295.1 Cyanobacteriota bacterium
AGGAAAATGGGGGTTTTGAGCTGGGAATTAGAATTTTTACTATTAAGAGAAAACCTAAAATAATCAAAAACCGGCATTTTCAATGCCGAAATCGTCTAATCTTATAGCTTGTAACGTTTGGATACCCCCCTGAACGGTTACAATTTGCCAGCGCCGGTCAATTTCGCTTAAGAGTTCGCAGAGAAAATGCGCTAGATCTTCGGGGGTTAAGGCGATGGTTTGGTTGGCGGCTTTGAGCATTAGCTGAGCGGTGATTTTGTCGGCTTCTTGCCATTGTTGTTGTTCCAGCGTCGTTTCTAGTGAGTGGAGGAGATGAAAGCGCCAAAAGCTCCCCAAGTTATCGTCCTTGGCTCGATGCCGGAGTTAGAGCTAAAGATTAGATTAACTGTCGTTAGTAAAGTCAGCAGGCCGATTGAGAGCAGACCGGAAATGATGAATTTTTGCGCTTTCATAACTTGACTCTATGGTTTTCTGGAAATATCTGCCTCAGTAAATTCTGATTTATTAGGCGTCGGTTCCTTGAGAAAATAGGGAAACGAATCAGTCTTATCAATCGTTGTAAACGTCTCGGCGATGCCTCACGCGGGTAATCACGACAGTTTTAATTTCATCATCAATCTGGTAAATAATACGATAGTCTCCAACCCGTAATCGATAAAGGTCATCGCTTCCTTTTAGCTTGATAGATCCTATAGGACGCAGATCGGTTTTAAGGTGATTGATAGCGATTTGCAAACGCTGTTGAACCTGTGAGGGCAATTTTTGGAATTCCTTAGCGGCAGAAGTTTTAAATTTAACTTAATACATTTTCACCCACTTGAGTCGTCTGAGGGATTTCAGCTTCCAGCACCGCCCAGTCAATTTCAGCTTCGTTTTGTCTAGATTGGGATACGATAACATCGTAAAAGTCTTCCCAGACATCGCCCCATTGTTCCAGATCAATGAGTACTGAGGTTTTTTTCCCTGAGTCGTTAAGCAAAAATTGAATACCTTTCATCCTGTTTTTCCCTTGTGTCGATATGGAAATGAGTTTATCACAGAGATTTGGAGGTGGAGAGAGCGCCGAAAAGACGCTCAGCGCCGGAGTGGAAGTGTTACATTCTCGCCATACTTCGGGAGAGATTCACCACCCCGCCCCTTCGGGACATCCTTCGACAAAGCTCAGGAACCACCCCTCCAAAGGAGGGGAATTTATAGCTGATACGACAACCAATATAGTTCCTCTCCCGTGGAGGGGTGGCAGGCGTAGCCTGACGGGGTGGTCAATCCTTCTATGATTCTCCACATTTCACAGGTTAAGCGCCAGCGCCGACTGAAGAGCCTCACAAAAGAACGGCGCCGACTGACGGGGTGTTCAAGCCTCTACGGGTTGTTGATTAGATTTGGGACTGAGCAATTTTAATCCTGAGATAGTCCCGTGCCTTTAGCGATGGTATTGGTAGCGCCTTTAAGTATGCTTTCGATTTGTTCGCCCAGCGTCGTATAGAAGGGATCTTGAGGATCAGGCGCCGAAGGGGGTTGATCGTTAATAGGTTGGGGATGAAGATGGGTCGTTAATCGGCAAGATTGGGCGCGTTGGATTAGAGTATAAAATCGCTGTCCTTGTCCGGCGAGAAAGCCGCCCCACCAAGCGCCTTGCCAGACGGGTAGGAAGGGTAGGTGACCTTTCGGCGCCGTTAGGGAAAAGTTAAGTTCGTGGTGATGGTTGGGCCAGTAGGTTTGATACCAACCGATGGGAAACGGAGCCTGATCCATCTGAGATGCGCCCTTAAAGACAGTCTGCTAAAATTAAACTAATTCTCTGGAGTCAGATTATCTCATGTTAACCCTAGACCAACTTATTTCAGAAGCAACGGCACTATCCGATGCCGATAAGGCAATTTTGATCGACGAAATTGTGGAAAGTATGACTGGAAAAATTCAGGGAGATAGCCTGATGGAAAACGTCAAGAAAGCCCAAGAACGCCTTGCCGAAATTGAGAGCGGTTCCATTCAAACCATTCCCGGAGACATCGCTTTAGCCCAAGTCCGGGGACTCTTGGGACAATGAAATACGAGTTTCACCCAGCGGCCCTGCAAGAATACGCAGAGGCGGTGCAATTCTTTGCCCAGCAAGATAGACATCAGGATTTTATCGACACCATAGAAAAAGGCATATTTAAAATTATCGCGGCGCCGGAGCGATGGCCCATCCTGAAAAATCAGATCCGCCGTTATCTAACTCCCAAATTTTCCTATGCTATCCTGTATCGAGTTTACTCAGACAGAATCGTGATTGCGGCGATTATGAATTGTCGTCGAGATCCAGATTACTGGCAGGATCGCCGTTGACACTACGCCGAAGGGGGGTGATCGTTAATAGTTTGGGGATTAAGATGGGTCGCTAATCGGCAAGATTGGGCGCGTTGGATTAAGGTATAAAATCGCTGACCTTGTCCGGCGAGAAAGCCGCCCCACCAAGCGCCGTGCCAGACGGGGAGGAAGGGTAGGTGACCTTTCGGTGCCGTTAGGGAAAAGTTAAGTTCATGGTGATGGTTGGGCCAGTGGGTTTGATACCAACCGAGGCGCTGGGCGTATTGTTGCCAGCTTTCAGGGTTGAGGGAGGAGGGGGCGCTACCGCCGAAGCAGTCGTTAAAGATTTCGACTTGGGCGAGGAAACCAAATCGGTTTTGGCTATAAATTTGCCAGCGCCGGTCAATTTCGCTTAAGGATTCACAGGGAAAATGGGCTAGATCTTCGGGGGTTAAGGCGATGGTTTGGTTGGCGGCTTTGAGCATTAACTGAGCGGTGATTTTGTCGGCTTCTTGCCATTGTTGTTGTTCCAGCGCCGTTTCTAGTGAGTGGAGGAGATGGGAGCGCCAAAAGCGCCCCAAGTTATCGCCCGTTACTCGATGCCGGAGTTGGAGCAAAAGATCAGATTAATTGCCGTTAGTAAGGTCAGAAGGCCGACTGAGAGCAGACCGGAAATAATGATGAGTTTTTGCACTTTCATAACTTGACTCTATAAACCGGCGCTGGTCTTTTTTGTTAAATTATTGAGATGGTTGACGGAGTCTTAAGTCTGGGATAAAACGAAAGTCTCTAA
>JBKCES010000008.1:0-5668 GCA_046304295.1 Cyanobacteriota bacterium
CGTTGAAGGGCGTGTCTACAAAGCCGAGTTCGAGCAGTTGTTGATAGGCTTTCCGGCCCAGATCCGTGGTGGGATTTTGGGAGCGGATGATTTGGATCAGCAGAGGAACCGCCAATTCCGGCTCGTTTTTGACCCGATGCACTAGGGCGAGGCGGTAGGTGGCTTCGTCCCGCAATTGCCCGGTTTTCAGCGCCGCGGTGCGTTGCTCCTCAAAAATGGCCGGGCTGATGCCGGTAAAACTATTGGCTAACTGGAGGTGAAAGTTGGAGAGTTGGTTATAAATGCGTCGGGCTTGCTGGAGCTTATCCAGAGCTTGAGCGTAGTCGTTCTTGCCAATGGCGGCGTTGGCCTCGTCCATGACCTTTTTAGCGCCGGCTAGGCTCAAAACGCTACCGGGCTGGTTGAGGGGGCGAAGACTGTTGGGGTCGGTTTCGTCCACTTCTTCGGCGGGGAAAGGATCGGTGGGAATTTCCGGCGCCGGGATCGGGGCGGGGGTCTGCGCTCGAACAATGCCGGGGCCGCCGAGGGTTAACCCCAGAACCAGAGAGAGAAGAGAAACCCAGCCAGAGGCGCGAAACGAAACTGCAAACATGGAAAGAGGGGACAGCGGTAAATCTTGGGGTATCTTATCATTACCCGGACGATTCCCCGGTTTTTTGGGCTTCAGTCATGCCCGACATCTCCAGTCACTTTTTTTTACTCGCCGGAGCGGGTTTAATCGCCGGTTTGCTGGCGGGCTTATTGGGCATTGGCGGCGGGACAGTCTTAGTACCCCTACTGGTAACTCTTAACTATACCCCTGTCCAAGCCGTCGCCACCAGTAGCCTTTCCATTGTCATTACCTCCCTCTCCGGCAGTCTCCACAACTGGCGCCGGGGTTATCTGCGTCCCCAAGCGGTTCTGGCCCTCGGTTTCCCCGCCCTCGCCACCGCCCAACTGGGGGTTGTTCTCAGCGACCGTTTTCCGCCCCAGTTCCTACTGCTGGCCTTCGGTTTTCTATTACTAACCAATCTGGGGTTAATGCAGTGGCGGCTCCGGTTAGGCTCTGGGGAATCCGCCCCGGCCGTGGGAATGAACCCCGCCCTAGTTCAACTATTGACCGGCGCTGCGGCGGGGTTTTTAGCGGGTTTCTTCGGGGTGGGGGGCGGCGTTATTTTAGTGCCCCTGCAAATGGTCGGCTTGGGGCGCCCTTTAAAAGAAGCGATTCAAACCAGCCTGGGGGTGATTATTCTTACTGCCCTAGCCGCCGTGGCCGGTCACGCCTTTCAGGGCAACGTGCTCTGGCGGGGGGGATTTCTCCTCGGCGCCGGGGGCCTCGTCGGCGCTCAAATCACGGCCCGTTGGCTTCCTAAACTACCCGTTCGAGTTGTTAATCTCTGTTTTTCGGCGCTGTTGCTGAGCCTAGCGGTCTATACCTTTGGGCAGGCGCTCTTTAAACCCTGGTGACCGGCGCTCTAGAGTGATGTTGGCAAAGTCTCTAGATCTCTGCGCACATCCCCCTAAATTCCCCTTTGTAAGGGGGGCTTTAAGCGCCGGCGCCGTTCCTGAGTCATCCGGTTCCCCTCCTGGGAAGGGCTAGAGGTGGGTATCCCTTCCAGTTTACCCACCTTGCCCCAGAGGGGGCGTTAACCAGCGCCTAACCTTGGGCCTTTTCCACCTCCGCGATCCGCAGAACCGTTTTCAGCACCGAGTCAGGATTCAAACTGATGGAATCAATACCCAGTTCCACCAAGAACTCCGCAAACTCGGGATAATCCGACGGCGCTTGACCGCAGATGCCGATCTTGCGACCGTGTTTCTTGGCGGTTTCGATGGCTAGTTTAACCATGCGTTTTACCCCTTCGTTGCGCTCGTCAAAGAGATGAGCCACCAAAGAAGAATCCCGGTCTAAGCCCAACGTTAACTGGGTTAAATCGTTGGAGCCAATGGAGAAGCCGTCAAAGACCTGGGCAAATTCATCGGCGAGGATAACGTTGCTGGGCAGTTCGCACATTACGTAGATTTCCAGACCGTTAACGCCCCGTTTGAGGCCGTGTTTTTCCATCTCGGCGATGACCTTACGGCCTTCGTCGGGGGTGCGGCAGAAGGGAATCATGGGAATAACGTTGGTTAAGCCCATTTCGTCCCGGACAATTTTCAGCGCCTGACATTCCAGGGCGTAGGCTTCCCGGTAATTGGGGTCATAGTAGCGGGAGGCGCCGCGCCAGCCGATCATCGGGTTTTCTTCCTTGGGTTCAAACTGACGACCGCCCAGGAGATTGGCGTACTCGTTGGATTTAAAATCCGACATCCGCACCACCACCGGTTTGGGATAGAAGGCCGCCGCGATCATCCCCACGCCGTGGGCCAGTTTATCGACAAAGAATTGGGAGCGGTTGTCTTTATAGAGCTTGGTCAATTCGGCGATTTCCAGCTTGGCTTCCGCATCCTCCAGTTCATCGAATTTCATCAGCGCCAAGGGATGGGCTTTGATATGGTTGGCGATGATAAATTCCAGACGAGCCAAACCGACGCCGTCAGCGGGATAACTGGCGAAACCAAAGGCCTGTTCCGGGTTGCCCACGTTCATCAGAATTTGGGTCTTGGTGCGGGGGATATTATCCAGCGCCGTTTCCCGGACTTCAAAGGGTAGTAAGCCGGTAAAGACATGGCCTTCGTCCCCCTCGGAGCAACAGATGGTAACGTCTTGACCCGTGGTAATGGTTTCCGTCGCGTCCCCGCAACCGACAATAGCCGGAATCCCCATTTCCCGCGCAATGATGGCGGCATGGCAATTACAGACGATAACGGGCGTATATTTTTCAGTGAAGACCACATAATTATGGTGATCCGCCACCGTAATGTTATAGACATCACTGGGCTGGGAATCCTCTACTTGAATCATTCGTTGCATCCGCAGATCGCTGTGGAGTAGATTGGCAAATTGGCCCATCTCTTGCAATTGCTGATCAGAAATCAGATAATTTTTCTCCTGACGGAGTTTAATTTGCCCCGTGGTTTTCCCGGAAAATAACTGCTTGGCCGCAAAGAAGCGAGTCTGAATTTGCCGGGGCTTCACCTCTCCTTTAACTCGTTGGGTATAGCTCAGAATTTCGGGGAGTTTTTCCACAATTTGCACATTATGAATTGTGCGATTGCGGGTCACTTGGGGAACCGTATTAATCTTGAGACAAGCCACAATAACCGCTTGCAGAAGATTTTCTTCTGAGACATAAATATTAATGCGGTTGTTGCTGTAGCAACCATCGCCGTCAATGACGCCAGCCAAGAACTGATAGGCAACTTCCGGGGGATTCTGAAGTAAAATCTGTACCAACTGTTGCTCTTGTTGTTGGACTTCGTAAGCGATGGCTTTCGAGTAAAGGCGATAGGATGTGGCTTGGCCGACGACCTTTTCACCCCGGATATAACCGGAAGAAACCGGTTTGAGATAGGGCGTAAAGGATTTGCCATAGAGGCTGGCCGCTTTGCTGTGCATCGCCGCAATGAAATTAGCCTTTTCGGGGACGTCTTTTTGAATAAATTGGACTGTCCCATGGGTGCGACTGGTGTGGATAGAGCCGTCGGTGATAATACCTCCGAGAAAGTAAGCTAAGTCAGCCTCCTGATAGTCACCTTCTCCCCATTGAGGGATATTTTGGCAAAGGAGCGCCATTTCCTGTTGGGCTAACATCTCCTGGATTTCCGTTTTCACCAATTGCCCCTGACGGAGATTGACCATTTTGTGATCTGGCGTTAGGCGGAGGGTGTTATCCGTCACTTTCCCGGTCTGGGAAACACTGATGCCAATGACGGCGGCCGGACGCTTCATGGTATCCAGAATCGGTTTCCATTCCATCTGTTGGGTCTCTGGATTAAAGGAGAGCGTAGAAAGTCCCTCGCATCCTTGTTCATAGACCTGACTCAAGGTCATAAACCCTTGATGGGTGAGAATTTTAGTCTCCCCGGCAAAACAAGTGCGTCCCCCCTGATTGGTGACAATGGCCGACGCCTGTTTCATAATCGGCTCCCAATCCGGGTCGGTGCGGTTAGTGATCAAGACTTCCCCAGGGCGGAAGAGATTAATCTCCGAAACATTGCGAATCACCTGGGCCGTGCCCTGACCAATGGCGGCGCCGACGCTCCGACCCGTGGCTAAAATCGTGCTGTGTTTTTGCAGTTCGTAGGTTTTGATGATATTGGCGGATTTCTGGGACTGCACCGTTTCTGGGCGGGCTTGAACGATAAAGAGTTCTCCAGTTTTACCATCCTTGGCCCACTCGATATCCATGGGGGTATAGACTCCCCGGACTTGAGAATAGTGATCCTCAATAATGCAAGCCCAGCGAGCCAGTTGCAGGATTTCTTCGTCGTTAATGCAGTATTTATCCCGTTCCGGCTCTCCCACCTCAACGTTTTTCGTCAGTTTCGTGCCCCCAACGTCGTAGACCATTTTGATAGCTTTACTGCCCAGACGTTTCTCTAAAATGGGTTTGAAGCCTTCCTTGAGGGTGGGTTTAAAAACAAAATATTCATCCGGGTTAACGGCGCCTTGCACCACGTTTTCTCCCAAACCGTAGGCCGCGGTAATCAGCGCCGCGTTTTTGAAACCCGTTTCCGTATCGATGGAGAACATCACCCCGGAGGTAGCCAGGTCGGAGCGCACCATTTTTTGCACCCCCACGGACAGCGCCACGGCGAAGTGATCAAAGCCGTTGTGGTGGCGGTAGGAAATGGCCCGGTCAGTGAAGAGGGAGGCGAAACATTTATGGCAGGATTCCAAGACCCCCTTGAGGCTATGGACGTTTAAATAGGTTTCCTGTTGGCCGGCAAAGCTGGCTTCCGGTAGATCCTCCGCCGTGGCGCTGGAGCGCACCGCCACATCCACCCCAAAGCAGTGCATCTTGTAGCCGTAGCGGTCGCACATGGCACTGTAGGCTTCGGCGATGGCGACTTGTAAATCCTGGGGAAAGGGAGTGTCGAGGATCAATTCCCGGGCCGCTTGCCCCCGTTCCTGGAGGTTGGCCATATCGTTCACGTCTAGGCCGGCGAACAAATCCCGCAGTTTCGCCTCCAAACCGGCTTCCCGAATGAAGTAACGGTAGGCGTAGGCGGTGGTGGCAAAGCCCGAAGGCACATTCACTCCCCGGGGTTGCAGTTGTTGGATCATTTCTCCTAAAGACGAGTTCTTGCCCCCCACCAGCCCCACGTCGTGGGTGCCGACTTCTTCAAACCAAAGAATCAATGCGTTTTCTTTGGCGGCGGCGGTCGGTTTTTCTAAAACGGCGCTAACCATATTTTTATCCCTCGAATTGATAACTTCAGTTTAGCGAGGGGTCGGCGCCGAAACTTATCTTGTTTTCATTATTTTACAAGTCTCTAGATTTCTTAATCTTGTGAAGAAATGTTAACGGTCAAATGGGAAGAAAAGCTTAAGAAATCAGGGTAATTACCGTTAATTCAAGGGGTAGTAATCGGTTTACTGATATCTGTTTCCTGACTCTACTGGCGACAAAGAAAACTATTAAAGTCAAAAGAATCTTTATTCCTACCATTAAGCCATATGCGGTAAACCAGTCCTGCGATAACCGTAATCTGGTCCAAGCGTTAGTAACTCCACTGCCTACCACCGCTATGGATGACCAGAGCGCGATATTTGAAACTCGAGAAAACGCTAACTGTTTTTCAC
>JBKCES010000009.1:0-5393 GCA_046304295.1 Cyanobacteriota bacterium
GCTTTGGGGAGGGCCAATGCAGACGCTCTCATCCGCCAGTTGAACATGGAGCGCCTGACGGTCGATGGTGGAATGAACGGCGACGGTGGCGATGCCCAGTTCTTCGCAACTATGCAATATGCGCAGGGCGATTTCGCCCCGATTGGCAATGAGAATTTTGTCGAATGGCATAGGCGCTGGGCGGCTGGGCGGCGGCTGAAATCGGTTAAACAACGGCGCTGGTTTAGATAAAATCCCCAAGATGTCATCATAGCTATCTCGGGGGAAGGAACACAAGGGAGAGAAAAAGGGTAGGACTTAATTATTATCAAAATGGCTCTCCGGGAATGAGGCGGGTAGTCAGGGAGCTAATTAGCCAGAATCCTTACTGGATAGGCTTTTCTGCATTACCGTCCAAGCCAGAATTGTATAATAAGCTACAGTTTCTCGCCCGATCCCCAGAGAGCCATCAAAATTGTAAATAATACATGGCTCGACTCAATAATTCCCCGTCCCACCCTAGGCGCCGTTGCAAGTCCGCCAAATCCGCGAAAGCGCCGCCCCGTTGACGTTCCTGAAATAACGCCTCTGCTAAAGCCGGGGTCAGACAGGGCAGAGCCAATAATTGAGCTTCAGACGCCGAGTTCACCGGAATCCGGCGGGGAGCGAGGGAACTTTCGGGGTCTCGGTAGGTAAAAAAAAGGATCGGGGCATAGGGGTCTAGGCGATGTTCCGGCAGACCCAGCGCCGCGGCTAGATCTTCTAAACAGAGAAACTGCACGCCGCCCTGAGTTAATGCCGTTAATTGTCGGGCCTGATGGATCGAAAATCCCGGTAGCCGCAACCAATCATCCACCGAGGCTTCGTTAACCAGTATCCGAGCGCCTAACTGGGCCGCCAGAGCCACTTCCTCTAGGTTGCGAAACCGGCAGAACGGCTCAGACAAGAGACGGCGCCGGAGAGCCTGACGGCGGAGGTTAAACATGGGGCTTTAAACCGGGCGTTCCAGCAGTTGGCGGCGCTTTTGCTCAAATTCGTAGTCCGACATCAAGCCTTCCGCCCGCAGTTTTTCCAGTTCCCGCAGGTTATCGGCCAAACTGGCCACCGCCTGGGGCGCCGAGAGGGCGTTGTATTGTTGGTTAAAGCTCTCTTCCCCCTGCACCAGGTACCAAACGGCGTCGATAGCGCAGGCCACCCGGGGCATGGGGGTCTGCCAAAGCAGGAGATAAATAGCACCCCAGAGGGGTTGTCCGAGGTAAAACTTGTGAAGACCCGCCACCGGCCAGGGTAACAGCGCCGAAAGGAGCGCCAGGGCGACGGCGCCGAAGCGGCTTTTGGGTCGGTTGAGGAGGGAAGCCAGCATGGATGGGGGAAACCCTAGGGAACGAGTTTGGGAGGTATTTTAAAGTTGCCCACCGGGTTTAGTCAACTCAGATGACATCGGCAAGTTAGTCAATCTGGATGAAATAACAATGACAGACTAGTAATACAAAAACCTTAAGATATCTCTCTAAAAAATCTGCCCGAGGGAATTGGCCCGAGCCATCAGCGCCGCAAAGAGGGGCAGGAGGGTAAAGCCCGCCAACTCAAATTTAACGAGGGTGGACAGACGTTGGATTTTACTAGCTTCCACCGTGGGCGCCTGGTCTTTTTGGAAATCCTTAAACCAAAAAATAAAAGTGAAGGTGGGATAGAGGGAGAGCAGGCCAACAATGACAAAAAGACCGACTTTGATATGGAAAAAAGGATTGTGGAGATAGTAGTCCGTCCCTTTGCCAAAGTAGAGCACCCGCAGAACGCCGGTGACCAAAACCAAGGTGGCGGCGATGCCGTAGGCGATATCAGCGAAGGCCACCCGCTTGGCGCTTTTGAGGGAAATATCCGGCGCTAGATGGAAATACTCCACGCCGAGGGCCAGGTAACTGACCATAAAACTGAGGTAATGCAGATAGGCCGTGACGGCGCTCCAGAGTTGGGGGGTGGGTTCCATGGGGATTAATCCGGGTTAAATTACTGCTCGACGAGTTCGCTGTTAAATTCATTAAAGGCTCGGGGCTTCAGCTCTACGGATTGCTCCCGGGGCAGAAGGTCGAAGACTTTCCTCAGAACGTCGTCCGCGGCTTCAAACTTAACAACGCCTTGGGCATCAAAGATCCGTTTTCCTTGAGCATCGAGGATCACCGTTTGGGGCACAATGCCCTTGTAGTAGTAGCCGGGGTCGGTTTTGGCGTATTTCTTCTGGGGCAGGATGCTGTCGGCGCTGACGGGAATAATGCTGGCGGCGCGACCGTAAAATTCCTGCATTCGGGAAACGATAAAGGCATACTCCTTACAGTCCCGGCTGTCGTCTAGGTAATAGACTAAAATCACCGGCAAGCGCCGTTCAAAGGACTCCGCTAGGGTTAAACGGGGCGGCACAAGGGAGCCGTTACCGGCGTAAACAACAAAAATATTACCGTCGAGGCGGTCGTCGTCAACGCTGGCCCAGGCCGCGGGGATGAGGAGACTCCACCCGAGGCAAAGCAGGAGCAAAAAGCTGATCAACCCGGTTAACCAGAATGAGCGCCGGGGCGGCGTCGGGGGCAAGGACATGGACAAGAAAGACGGGGTTAAAATGAGGGCGGGCAAAGCCTCCGTTATTGTGACATAAAACCCCCTTGCCGTGACTTCCCAGCGCCGAGCCTCTTCCGAAAACCATTACGATACTTTAGGACTTGCCCCCGGAGTCTCGGAAATCCAGATTCGCCGGGCCTACCGAAAACTGAGCAAACGCTACCACCCGGACACGACTCAGTTGGAGCCGGGGTCGGCCACCGTTCGCTTTCAAGAAATTAACGAAGCCTACAGGATTCTCAGTAACCCCGAGCGCCGGGCCCTCTACGATCTGCAAATCGGCTATTCCCGTTGGAACGTTGTTCAGGCGCCCCCCGACGAGAACCCCCAGAACCGCGCCGGCGCTCGTTTGGCTTACCTTGATCCCACGGATCGTCCCCTGTCCGCCGGGGAAATTTTCGCGCTCTTGTTGTTGGGGCTAACCTTACTGGGCTGTTTGGCGCTGGCCCTGCTGGTGGCTTGGTTGCGGGGAGAGGGGTGAGCCGAGCGTCCTATATAGACAATTTCCAGTTCGGGTTCTTGTTGTAGGCGGACAACTAACCCTAGGCGGAAAAGCTCATCGTCTTCGACAATTCGTAAACGAATGGGCATCGTTTTAGCTCATGGGTGATATCGAGGGAATTGAAAAGCGAACAGAGCACCCTTGGGAGTCAGATTCTGTTGAAAGCAACCAGAGAGCCATCCCCCCGACCTAGGGGGTACTCAGGCGCCGATTATACCCTTACAATAGAGGCGCTGGCCAGAAAGCGCCATGTTTGACCTTCAGACCTTCATTGCTATCCCAGCGGCTCATCCGCTCTTCCTAATCACGAGTGAAGTCCGTATGACGCTCATCTGAATGTCTATACTGAAATTTGAGCTTCCCTTCACTTAGTTTTTCGTATTAAAATTATGAGCAATTCAGGACAACTAGCGCCCTCTCAGGATACTCTAGCTGTTCCCTTGAGGAACGGCGCCGCCGAACATTGGCGGGAGTCTCCCCATCAAATCCTCGCTCGACTGGTAGCTAATCGGGAATCCGGGTGCTTAGTGGCGGTTAATCCTTGGGACGAGTTTGTTCATTGGCAAGTCTATATCGGCAATGGTCGCATCCACTTTGCCAACAGTCGTCGGGGTCACTATTCCCGCCTTCAGTACCTCCTAGGGCGCTACTTAGATCACACCCCCTTAAAATTGCCTTTGCAAATTCAAGACGACTACGTCTATATTTACGAACTGTGGGAAAAGAAAATTTTTACGACGGAGCAAATCCATTTAATTCTTAGGCAATGCACCCAGGAGGCCCTCGTACAAGTCCTCGCCCTGGAGTCAACGGACTGTTTTTTTGAAGACCGGGTTCATCTTAAAAATATTTTCCTCAATCTAGATTTAGAACAGTCCTTTTCTTGCCTGGAAAATAAAGTCAAATATTGGAGCCAACTCCAGCGCTATGTTCACTCTCCCTTCCAACGCCCCCTAGCTCAGGATCGGGATAGCTTAAACGCCTATTTGCAAGAGCACCTGCAAAAAGATCCCTATTGGGTGCAGTGTTTTAACACCAGTTTAGAGAATTTATTATCTCTTTATGAAATCGCCTACCGCACGGAAATTAGTACCCTAGAGTTGGCGCTCTGGCTGAAACCCTTGATTAAAAGCGGGAGCTTGCAGATGTTGCCCTACGACGCTCAAGCCAGTCAACCGGATCGGCGTCCGCTAGTGGCGCTGTTGAATAACAAGCCAGGAATAGGAAGAATCGTTCGTTTTACTCTGGAGGCGGAGGGTTATCGAGTCTTGGTCATTGACGATGTCTTTAGAGCTTTAGCGATCTTACTCTCCAAGCGCCCCAGTTTAGTCCTGATTGAAGACGAAATGATGGATGTGGGAGGTTGCTCCATCGCCGAACTCTTTCAGCAGACACCGGAGCTTGCAAATATCCCTCTCATTGTCCTTTGCAAAGAAGGGGGATTGATTGGGAAAATTAGACTGAAACTGATGGGTATAGCCGGTCTGCTGACCTACCCCTTCCTCCCCCAGGAATTAATTGCGTTGGTCAAAAATTGGGTTCCCCTCGGCGTCGGGTTAGGGAATTCTCTCAGCAATAGCCCGCCCAATTTCTAAGGAGGCCGTGGCCGCTGGAGACGGGGCATTGCAGACTTGCAGAGTCGCGGCGCCGTCAAGGATTAAAAAATCATCCACCAGGGCGCCGTCGGGACGGAGGGCTTGGGCCCGAATACCAGGGGGCGTTGGGATCAGATCCTCCGCGGTGACGGAGGGAATCAACTGCTGGAGGCTCTGCACAAAAGCCGCTTGACTAAGGGAGCGCCAGATTTCCTTTAATCCCTCGTCCCAATGCTTTTGGGCCAGTTTCCACAGGCCCGGATAGGCGACGGCATCGCTAAAATCCCGCCAGTCGAAGTCCCATTTGCTGTAGCCCTCCCGCTTGAAGCTTAAAACGGCGTTAGGGCCGGCGTGGACGGAGCCGTCAATCATACGGGTAAAGTGAACCCCTAAAAAAGGAAAATCGGGGTTTGGCACGGGGTAAATTAAACTCTTAACTAAATGACGTTTTTCTGGTTTTAGTTCGTAGTATTCCCCCCGAAAGGGCACGATTTTCGCTGGCGGCGCCGACCCCGCCAACTTAGCCAAACGGTCGCTCTGGAGGCCGCCGCAGTTGATTAGAAAACGGGTTTCAAAACGCTCTTTTTCTGTCGTTAATCGATAACCGACGGCACTTTTTTCAATCTCCACCACCTTTTGTCCCAGTTGAATTTCTCCCCCCCGTTTTTGGAATAATTCCGCGTACTTACGACATACTTGCCGAT
>JBKCES010000010.1:0-4251 GCA_046304295.1 Cyanobacteriota bacterium
ACCGGCGCCGTTGCAGGTGCCGCAGGTTTTGGCGCCGGTTCCCGGCTTGGCCCCGCTTCCGTTACAAGCGACGCAGGTTTCGAGGTGGGGAATGCGAATTTCCTTTTCGCCCCCAAAAATCGCTTCCCGGAAACTGAGACGGAGGTCGAGACGCAGATCATCTCCCCTGGCTGGCCCCGACCGGCGCCGGTCAGGTGCGTCGAGCCACCCGCACCCCCTTCGGCAGTTTCGCTCAGGTCTCCGCCTGCCCCACCTGTAACGGCGCCGGGGAAGTCATTGAAGAAAAGTGCGAAAGTTGCAACGGAGCCGGACGTAAGCAGGAAACCAAAAAGCTGAAAATCACCATTCCCCCCGGCGTGGACGACGGCACCCGTCTGCGGGTCTCCAAAGAAGGAGACGCAGGTCTACGAGGCGGGCCTCCGGGCGACCTTTACGTTTATTTAATGGTGGAGGCGGATAAGCAATTCGTCCGAGAAGGCATCAATATCCGCTCCGATCTGGAAATTAGCTATCTTCAGGCGATTCTGGGTTGCCGTCTCAAGGTGGAAACCGTGGACGGGGAAGCGGAGCTAACCATTCCTCCGGGCACCCAGCCTAATACGGTCTTGACCCTAGAGGATAAGGGCGTCCCTAAATTGGGCAACGCCACCCTCCGGGGCGACCATTTGATTACCGTCCGCGTCAATATCCCCACTCGGGTTAACAATGAAGAGCGGGAATTGCTGGAGCGCCTAGCCACCATCAAGGGCGACAGCCACGGCAAGGGGGGACTGGAAGGATTTTTAGGGAGTTTGTTTCACAAATGAGCGCCTTAGAGACGGTTTATCTGGATCTGCGGGGCACTCCCTGTCCCATTAACTTTGTGCGCACCAAGCTCAAACTCTCCCAGCTACAAGCCGGTCAAACCCTGGCGGTGGATTTAGATGCCGGGGAACCCGCAGAGCAAGTGCCCCATAGCCTCACCCTGGAAGGGTTTACCGCCCAGATCCTCGAACCCCTGGCGGACGGCTCCGGTTATCGCCTGACCATTCAGGTTCCCTAGGGGGAGTATGGCCCCCTCCCGGCAATACGGCGTCGTCACCGCCATCCAGGCGAATTACTACTGGGTCAAACTGGGAGACGCTCCGCCAATTCTCTGCACCCGGCGCTCGCGGTTAAAGAAAATCGGTCAAACGGTTTGGGTGGGCGACCAGGTGGGCTTAGATTCAGAGGACGATGTCCCGGTCATCGCCGAAGTGTTGCCCCGCCGGAGCCAGCTCTCCCGCCCCCCGGTGGCCAACGCCGACCAAATTCTCTTAGTTTTTGCCCTCCGAGAACCCAGCCCGGAACCCTGGCAGGTGAGTCGTTTTTTGGTGAAGGCGGAATCCGCGGCGCTGAAGGTGTCGCTTTGTTTCAGTAAACGGGATTTAGCCGACGAGAAGACCTTGAAAGAATGGCAAACCCGTCTGGATCATTGGGGCTACGAAAGCCTAGCGGTCAGCGCCGTCACGGGGGAGGGTTTAGACTCTCTACAGGACTATTTACAGAACAAGATTACGATTTTGGCGGGCCCCTCCGGGGTAGGCAAGTCCAGCTTGATTAACGCCCTGATCCCCGACGGCGCTCAACGGGTGAGCCGGGTTTCGGGAAAATTACAACGGGGGCGTCACACCACCCGCCACGTGGAACTGTTTCAACTCCCCGGGGGGGGCTTATTGGCCGACACGCCGGGGTTTAACCAACCGGATCTGGACGCGGCGCCGGAAGCCTTGATCGCCTATTTTCCCGAAGTCCAAAGCCAGTTAGCCCAAGGGGACTGTCACTTCAACGACTGCCTCCACCGGGGGGAACCCCAATGCCGTTTAACCACAGATTGGGAGCGTTACCCTCATTACCTCAAATTTTTGGAAGAAGCCCTAGAGCGCCAGAGCCAGACTTCCCGTTCCTTGGAAGCGACCCTCAAGGTCAAAAGCGGTGCCGAGGGGGAACCGCAGTACGAACCCAAACTGGCCACCAAAAAATACCGACGGCTCTCTCGACGACGGCGCCGCCAGACCCTCCAGGATCAGTACGACGGAGGGGGAGAGGAGTTTTAAGAATGAACCGTCAGACCGTATGATTGAGATAATTTATTTGTCTAATCCGCCCACTGTCAGGAAAATACCCATCGTTTAGCTTATGTTGCGTTTACGTTCTCTCCTTGTTCTCTGCTTAAGCTTAGTCAGCTTCGTTCTGGTCAGTTGCGGAGCGCCGGAGGCCGTTGCTCCCCCCACCTACAGCCCGGAAAAAATCGCCCAAATCCAACTCTACGCCGTCCCGGTTGAAGGCGCTCGGGAAAAAATGGAGACCCTGAGGACGTTAATTTCCGACCAAAACTGGGTCGATACCCGCACCTTTATCCACGGGCCTCTAGGACAATTGCGACAAGATATGTTAGGACTGTCTCGTATGCTTCTGCCCAACGACCAACCCCGAGCCGCGGCGCTGGCTAAGGAACTCTTCGGAGATTTGGAGCGTCTGGACTCTGCGGCCAAGGACCGGAGTCTTAACCTCGCCGCTGTTCAATACCAGGAGGCGCTGGAGGATCTAGATGCGTTCTTGGAGTTGATTCCCCAGGCGAGTTAAGAGGCGTTAGATAAACCAGGGTCGATCCGTTTTTTAGGCTTCGACCCTAGACGGAAGTGTGGGTTAAGGCTCGAAGGGATATAACCCCCAGGCGGCGCCGCGGCGCCGGAGCCAACCAGAGGCTCGCAGACGAGTAATGGCCCAATTCACCTTTTCCCGGAGGGTTTCATACTGAAGACCCCTGGGCATGGCGACCCCCAGCGCCGAGTCTGACCACTGCACGGGTAATTTTTCCAATTGAGAGTCTGTCTGCGCCCAGCCGGTGAGGACGCTCAGATCTCCGGCGAAGGCGTCGATTCGTCTTTGAGTTAAGGCTCTCCGGGCTTCGGCGTAGCTGGGCAAACCGATTAAGGTCGCCCGGGGAAAACGGCGCTTGAGTAAGGGCACAGCGCTGGAACTTTGCAAAACCCCTAGGCGCCCCGTCTGGACGGAAAGAGAATTGAGACCGCTCTCCTTGGCGATAATCACCCCGGCGCCGTCAAGGTAGTAATAGGGACTAAACTCCGCCACCCGGGCCCGGGCCGGATTGACGCCCATTTGGGCGATGACCAAGTCCACCCGGTCGGCGAACAGCGCCGGCAGGCGCTCCTGATTTAACAGGGGAACTAGTTCTAAAGCATTGGGATTGTCCAGAAGCTCCTGGGCCAACTGTCGGGCTAAGTCGATTTCCAACCCTTGAAGCTCTCCTCGATCATCCCGGAACCCGAGGGGGCGGGTGTTCTCTTTTACCCCCACCCGCAGATAACCCCGCTTTTGGATGGTGTCCCAATCGGCGCCGCCGAGGAGGAGCGCCAAGAGGAGGAGCCCGGCGACGCGCAGGGGAGGAAGCCAGAACGCTGTTTGATATCCTTGAGACTTGCCCAACATTTTCTTAAACCCATTGACATCAAAGATGATAACGGTTCGCCCATCGCCCTCTAAGATACAAGGACAGGGGCGAAAGCGGCTCCCGCGAAAACTTTTGATTTTGACCTAATCTTGCTATGGAACTCTCTCCCCAGGAAAAAGATAAATTATTGATCTTCACCGCCGCTCTAGTGGCGGAACGGCGCCGGGCCAAGGGACTCAAACTCAATTATCCTGAAGCGATGGCCTACCTGAGCGCCTATCTGTTGGAAGGGGCCAGGGAAGGCAAAACCGTGGCGACGTTGATGCGGGAGGGGCAAACGGTTTTAACGCGGGAGGAGGTCATGGAGGGGGTGCCGGAGATGATTGCGGAAGTGCAGGTGGAGGCCACTTTCCCGGACGGCAGTAAGTTAGTCACAGTGCATCAACCCATTCGTTAACGGAGACCGAAAACCATGATTCCCGGCGAAATCATCACCCCCCAGGGAGAGATTGAACTTAATCCCCGGCGCCACGTCCAAATCCTGACGGTGGCCAACAGCGGCGATCGTCCTATCCAGGTCGGCTCCCATTTCCATTTTTACGAAGTTAACCCGGCTTTACAGTTTGAGCGGGAACTGGCTCGGGGTATGCGTCTGGATATTCCGGCGGGGACGGCGACCCGCTTTGAGCCAGGGGATACGAAGGAGGTGCAGTTAGTGGCGCTGGCGGGCAGTCTCTACGGTCAGGCTTCGTAAGGAGGAATTTCAGAAGAGTTCCCCCCGTTCCAAGGCTACGGTGTACACAGATCTCGATTAAAGA
>JBKCES010000011.1:0-9050 GCA_046304295.1 Cyanobacteriota bacterium
TCAAAGGTTTGACAGAAGTCATCCACATCACAGAAGACTGAGGTAATATCGAGACGATTGTTTATATCCATGGCTGATACTCCGAAACGTTCTTCCAGTTTAGAGTTCAGCCCTTATTTTTTCCATCGAACTCAGGTTGACCACTTTCGAGACGGAATTCTGGGATGGGTAATTGGTGATCATAGCGCAAACACGTTTCAACGTTTATGGAATGCTATCGCATTTTGGCGGTGTTACTTTTGGGTAACTGATGAAAATCCAGTTTATCCAATATTTATCTCTGATGGAGATCAGATTGTTAGCAAAACTTATATGGCTCTCTGGGAATGGCGATGAAAATCGTATCCTGCTATACAATTAGTCGTTCGATCGTCAGAGGGAAAACCTTATGCAGTAAGGGTTTTCCCTAAGTGACCTCTCGGTTACCACCCTGATCCCCAGAGAGCCGTGTCAGCTTCATCTAGATAGAGCAACTTACGCCGGGCCGTTTTTTGGATATCCGGCAGGAATTTGCGGGAAAGCCCACCGCAATAGACTTTCTCAGTTTCCGAGTCGGCGAAGCTCTTGATCACAGGCCAATCGTAACGTCTAACGATATCATTGTCAAAAAGTGATGTTTCTCCTTTGGTTGCTCTGAGCATCGAGTTGCCGATTTTCCGGACTGACACAACTCCGTAACAAGACTTTACCAACCCCAACCCCTCGACACTTTTCCTTATCGGCGCTTGAAAACGGCTTAAAACGGCGCTGGGGGTAATGGCGAGAGTTTAGTAGATAACGATACCTCTTTCTTCATCATTGATAGAACCCGTATTCTGACCCAAAACTGAGTTAAGTTACTTACTCGGCAAACATCTCAGCTAATACTTCAAGAAGTATTCTTTGTTCATCTTGACTGATCTGACCCAGCTTTTTGATCAATCTAGATTTATCTATGGTGCGGATTTGATCCAGCACAATTTGTCCTTGCTTACCCTGAAACTGACAAACGACACGAGTAGGATATGATTTTCCCCTCATAGTCATTGGAGCAACAATAACCGTATTAATATGACGGTTCATCTCATCAGGCGAGATGACAACAGAAGGCCGTGTTTTCTGGATTTCACTTCCCACAGTAGGATCAAGATTAACCAAGAAAACATCGAAACGCTTAGCTACCACTCCCATTCAATTTGATCCCAATCTGTAGTTTTAGCTTCATCCAGAAGAATATCATCGCATTGCTCAGACATTGTGGCAAAGGCTTCATCCCATCCCATTCGTAAACGCCGCGCCGTCCGAATGGTTAGATGATCGCCCTGCGCCTCAATTTCCACTTCTGTATGAATGCCACTTTGCTCTAAGAGCAATTTAGGAATACGAATACCTTGAGAATTACCAATTTTGACGATCCGGGTTCTAATAACTGCGCCCATAGTTGAATAATGCAAAGGGTGTAAACGTAGCTACATTGTAATCACAAAAAAAGAAACCTGTCAAGGAAAACAGCGCCGATTTCCCGGACTGACACAACTCCGTAACAAAACTTTACCAACCCCAACCCCTCGGCACTTTTCCTTATCGGCGCTTGAAAACGGCGCTGGGGGCAATGTTCCGGTTGAGCGCATGGAGGTAATTTTTGCATACAGTACCAAGCATTGATTTAAGTCTACTGAAACTGAGATTTATTTTGGCGTAGTGATAGCAAGAAAAGATCCATTAAAGTTTTAAATTTTCATCAGAATCTTCCATTTCTTGTTGATTTTTAGATTGTAGCTTTTCACGAATTTCCAAAAATTTTTTACCTAAATCTGTAACATCAAAGTATTTAGTCAAATCTATTGAACGCTTTCCATTATCACTTGCCTGAACTACATCACTAATATAACCAGATTTTGTTGTGATTAACTTTAAATCTCGTAAACGTCTTAATTCATCACCAACCCTATCTGACACGTCAAAGTTATAACTTGTCTTTGCCTCAGAATGTTTATCAAGTTGATCAATTTTTTCGTAATCCTTCTCTCCAAGTAAGAAGTTATACATAAAAGCCTGCGTCTGCTCCAGTTTTTCTTGTGTCACGACTAGACTTTGTTGTTGTCTTTTTAGCTGTTCTAGTTGCTGTGCCTGAAGCTCTAATTGTTGTGCTTGAAGGTCATCAATTTGTTTTTTCTGCTCATTAACTTCTTCTTTCAGTTCTTTAAATTTTGCTGTAACACTACCATCCTTAGAAATACCAAAATCTTCTAATCTGTTCAGTAGTCCAGAGTTAAACAGTAAGACAAGAGCAATAAGTACTAAATCGGGTGCTTCTATCTTTCTAGGAGGTTGCTGTCCTTCTTTAAGGAACATTGGGCTAATAAGGCTAAAGACTAGATAACCCACTGTGATGACTGAAACAATTTCGATCCACCAATTTCCAGACTGTTTGTCTCCCTCGCTAGAACCACTGACAGTAGGATTCTCTGTCATTTGCTCTTGGGTAGTTTCACTCATAAACACCTATCGTAAAATTCAATTAAGAGCCGATTTCAGAAATATAGCACCGATTTGCCGGACTGACGCAAATCTGTAACAAAGCTTTACCAAACTAAGTTATGTCGCCTTGGGATAAAAAGTTCAATTCCACTCAATAACGAATAAATTAACTTATTGATTGGGGAAGAACAGTATTTTTCATGACCCTCTGACCGACATATAGCAGGCCTAAGTCAATCATGAACAGGTTCCGGTTGGCTCCCCCCTTTCCAGGGGGGTTGGGGGGGGATAATCCTTGGATTGCGTTCACCACCCATTTAGGCCTGCTATATAGCATTTTCAAACGAGCTTTTTAGTCTATTTTTCCAACAGCGCCGTAGTTTTTCAGCCCTATTGGTTAAAGCGCCGGCTGAGGTTGCGGTAATGGCTCCGCTCCAAAGCGTTGGGGATGATGTAAAAAATTGTCACCCCCAAAAGGATTAACTTAGAGAGGACGAGACTGAGGAAAGACAGCGCCAGCGCCAAGCTGTAAAAAATCGGCGCTTTCCAGATGTGGCGATGGACAAACCGCACAAATTCCGGGTCGGTTTCTCCGTCCACTAGGTCGTAGGTGGTGGCGTACCACCAGATCAAATCCAGAACTAAACCGGTGACGGTTAACACCCCGGCGTAGATCATCACAGTGATTTGTTCGTTGGGATAAGTTCCCAATAACCCCGTGGGAAACGGCGTCGAGGCGACGCAAAGTAAAAAAAGCAGGTTTAACCACAGGAGTATGTGGTCATGTTTTTTAATGTGGGCAAACATATTATGGTGAGCGACCCAGAAAATGCCCAGAACGAAAAAGCTGATGACGTGGCTAATAATGTGGGGAACCAGATGGGTTAAGGCGGGCCAAAGCTCCGTCGCCGCCAAGGACGGAGAAAGTTCCGGCACCTTGATTTCCAGCACCAGCAGGGTAATGGTAATGGCGAAAACCCCGTCGCTGAAGGCAAAGAGGCGCTCGTTGCCATGGACGGCGAAGAGGCGAGGTTTCACGTTAACCGGGGAGTTAGTCGCTTCGGTGGCCATTGTTAATCTCCAACAGATTAGGCTTCCGCCAATAAATCGATGATTTGACGGGCGAAAAGGTGGGCGTGGCCCCCCGTGCGGGCCGTCACCAAATCGCCGTCCACCACCACGTCGGCGTCGGTATAGACTGCGCCCATGTTAACGGCGTCGCCGTAGAGATTGTTATGGCAAGTCAAGCGCCGATTTTTGGCCAACTCCGGTGCCGCGGCCACTAACCAGAGGCCGTGACAAATAATGCCCTTGAGGATTTGGGGCTGGGCGAAGGCCCGTTTTAAAAAGGCCGTGGCCGGCGCTAACTGCTTCACGTCTTCGGTATAACGCAGGCGGTCGGACACCATGCCCGCGGGAACGATGATGGCGGAGTAGGTGGCTAATTCCCCGTCGTCGATGTCTTCAAAACTTTCATGACATTCAAAGGGCGCCTGGTATTCGTGCCCCTTAAAGGTGAGAGAACCGTTGCCCCACAATCGGCTCAAAAAATGGAGTTCGGCGCCTTCTTCCGGGAAGCGGTAGCGATAGTACCAAATTTCGTGCTCATAGAAGTCGCTTTCGATGAGGATACCGATTTTTTTGCCCTGGAGTTTCATGGAAAATCAACCTAGCGAAGGGGAAACAGCGCCGATAGGGATCAAACCGCAAGGGTATGATAGACAGCAGTGTACGACAGAAATCCGTCTAGGGAACCATGAAAATCGCCTATTTTGACTGCCCGACGGGAATTTCCGGGGACATGTGCCTGGGGGCGCTGGCGGATGGAGGGGTTCCTCTAGCCTATTTAGAAGAGAACTTAGCCCGTCTCGGATTGGCGGGGGAATACCGACTCAGCGCCGAAACCGTCCGGCGCCGGGGACAACGGGGAACCCAGGTGAAGGTGGAGTTGTTAACGACGCCGGGAGTACGTCATTTACGGGAAATTGAAACCTTGATCCGTCAAGGGGGCTTTTCTCCCAGGGTCGAGAGTCAAAGTTTAGCCATTTTCCGGCGCTTGGCCCAGGCGGAGGGCGCCGTCCACGGTATCGAGCCGGAGCGGGTGCATTTCCACGAAGTCGGTGCTACGGACGCCCTGGTGGATATTGTGGGAACCTGTTTGGGGTTGGAATATTTAGAAATCGAAGCAATTTATTGCTCCGCCTTTCCCACTGGGGGCGGAACCGTCAAGGCCGCCCACGGCGACATGGCCGTCCCCGTCCCCGCGGTTCTCAAACTCTGGGAACTCGTCCAAGCGCCGATTTACGACAACGGCTTGACGGGGGAACTGGTCACCCCCACCGGCGCGGCCATCGCCACCACCTTGGCCCGGGGTTTTGGCGCCGCGCCGAGCTTAACGTTAGCCAAAATCGCCTGCGGCGCCGGTTGTAAAGACTTGCCCCGCCCCAACCTGCTCCGACTCTGGCTCGGGACAGGGGTTAACAACGCCTCAACGGAAACGATCCAAATTCTAGAAACCCAACTGGACGACCTAACCCCTCAAGCCGTCGCCTATGCAATGGAACAACTCTATCAAGTCGGCGCCATGGAGGTCTTTACCCAGGCGATAGGCATGAAAAAATCCCGCCCCGGCGTTTTACTCACCGTTCTTTGTCGCCCGGAAGACGCGCCCCAGTGTTTAGACCTCTTGTTTCGAGAAACCACCACCCTAGGAGTCCGAACCCAGACCCAAACCCGCCATATTCTAGAGCGGGACTGGGAAACCGTGGCGACTCCCTACGGCGCTGTCCGGTTGAAAATTGGCTATCGCGTTGAGAATGGACAAAGACAAATTCTGAACCGCCACCCGGAGTTTGCCGACTGCGCCCAGTTAGCGGCAGAAACCGGGGAACCCTGGCAAAAGATTTATCAAGCGGCGCTAACTGCGCAATAAAATCGCGCCAGTGCCCCGACTACCATAAAGCAGGAGGGAAAGAACCAGATCCATCGCCACGATTAATACCAAGGATGTTAATACCGTCGCGGCACTGGCGTCCCCGGCGCTAGGGGCCCACTCTTCTCCCTCCAGACCCCAATAGGCCGCCGTCCAGGTGATAACGGTGCCAAAGATTAACCCTTTAATCCCCGCTAGCAGTAATTCGCCGCTTTGGAGGGTGACCCGAGCGGAATTGATAAACATGGGGCCGGGAATATCGTAGAAGGCCCAAGAAAGCCAGGCGCCGCCCGCTAGGCCAACGGGAAAACTGAGAATCGCTAGAACCGGGATTAAGGCGCAACTGGCCCACAGCGCCGGCAAAATCCGGGTCTGAAAGATGACCCCTTCAGTTTCCCCCCGACTGGCCCGCAACTCCGCCGCTAGACCGGCACTTTTCTGGGCCGCCACCACCACGGCGGTGACAATCACAATTAACTCCCGAGCTAGGGCGATGGCCACGGCGCCGCCCACAATCCGTTCTCCGCCGAAAACCGCCACTTCTCGGGCCACTTGAAAGGCGACGATCATGCCGATAATGCCTGCGGCGGGTAGGACGATGGCTAGAACGGGAAAGCCGCCTAAAAAAACTTGCTGAAGCCACGCCTGGGGCGCAGGCGCCTGGGTCAAGGCCCTGCGACCGAAAACGGCGCTGAAACGCAGACCCCGCAGGAGGGTATTCAGCAACAGCGCCGGGGCCATCCCTAACCGCCCCCCACAATGGTGACGATTTCTAAGCGGTCGCCGTCTTGCAGTTGGGTCTCGGGCCAAAATTGGCGGTGGAGGATTTCGCCGTTGTACTCAATGGCAATGAGCTTAGAATTCAGGCCCGCTTGGGATAAAAAGTCCAGCAGAGGTTGGGGCCCGGGACAAAGCCGCTCTTCGCCGTTAACCCAGAGTGATGTCATGGTGAAAAATTTCCCCTCAAGGCGTCATCCTTAGAATTATCCCCTAAGAAGATGTTGGGTGAGCCTCCTAGCTTTCCGTGAATCCCCCTAAATTCCCCTTTGCAAGGCGCCGTACTGAGCCTGCCGAAGTAGGGACTTTAAAGCCGGTTCCCCCCTTTCCAAGGGGGGCTAGGGGGGATAAAACTAGGAGATTAGTTTTATCCAACCACTAACCTAAATTTAAATTACAGAGCACAGAATTATGGACGCATCCGTTGTCTATCAAGGGCAGTTCGGCCCCTTCACCCTCGACAAAGAGGATTATCAAGAGGTTATCCTCTACCGCGCCGGTCTTGGCTTAGCGGCGCTTTGCTTTCTTGCCGGCGCCGGGTTAACCCTAACCCTTGACCCCAGCCCCGTCTTAACCCAAATCTTAACCGTCCTCTACTGGAGCTTTCTAGGGGGGTTGGGGCTGAGCCTTTGGATGATTCATATTTATTTACGTCCCCTCCATCGTCTTTTACAAGTCTTTTGGCTGGTCGGGGTTATGGTCTCCCTTGCGCTAAGTCTTAAAGTCGGGCCTTTTTCCCTGCTAGCCTTTAGCTACAGCCACCCCTGGACACTCTGGGGCTTGGGGTTTAGCTTTGCGGCGCTGACGGGAATTTTTTTTAAAGAGGCGTTTTGTTTCAACCGGCTGGAGACTAAATTTTTGACTCCCCTGGTTCCGAGCTTACTCCTAGGACATTTAGCCGGTCTCTGGACGCCGGGCGTGGAAAAAGGTCTTTTGGCCCTTTGGGCGGCGCTGTTCGCTATCTTTGCCCTGCGGAAAGCTTTGCAAGCCATTCCCCCGGATATTGGCGATAAATCGGTGTTTATTCATCTAAAAGACAAAGCATAAATTAAATACATAAAGACTAACTAGAGGACAAGGGCAACCAAATGCTGACCTCCCCCCAACCTCCCCTTAGAAACTAGGTGTATACACAAATGTCAGAATCCCCCCGAACCCCCCTTGGAAAGGGGGGAACCGACTTCAAAGTCCCCCTTGCAAAGGGGGATTTAGAGGGATAAAACCCAAAACTGGGTCTTTAACTAAGATCTGTGTACACGGTAGCCCTTAGAAAGGGGCGGAGCGCCATAGTGTGAACTACCCGAGCCTGTGCTCAGAGTTCCGAAAGAGGACGCGAGGGCAGCCCTTCGACTACGCTCAGGGCGCGAGGGCTGAGCGTAGCCGAAGCCCGGTTTTTCAATCGATAACACTATCAATGAGAGATTTTGATCCCTACCATGCCTTGGGTCTGCGCCGTAACCCTTTCTACGCGCCCAGTTCCCTGCAAATTCCCCCGGAGCGGTGGCTCGACTGGGGCTACTCCCAAGCGCCGGCGCCGGGGCAGAGACGGTTTGTCCAAATTCTCGGCGTCAGGGGCGCTGGCAAAACCTCCCACTTGCTCCACTGGCAGGCCCAAACCGGCGGCGCTTATTTTTACCAACCGCCCTGGGACTGGCGGGCACTCCCGCCGATTATTTCCCCGGAGGGTCGCTTAATCGTCTATTGGGACGAAGCCAATCGGATTCCCCTACCCACCTTACTCTGGAGCCTCGGGCAAGCTTACCGCCATTCCCTAACGGTGGTGGTCGCCACCCACTGGAACCTAGCGCCCTGGGCCCAAATGACAGGATTTTCGACCCAAACTCGGCGCTTGGGGCGGTTGACCCCGGAACGTCTCCAAGCTTGGATCAGCCAACAACTGCAAGCCGAACTGCTTTTTCCCGATCTACCAGCGCCGGATTTAGAGTTAACCCCGGAGATGTTAGCGGAGATAGCGGCCCAATCCCAGGGATCTTGGCGTCAGGCCGCCAGTTTTCTGCACCGTTGGACGGCCCGGCTAGCTCAGGAGCGCCGCAATCATTCAGGATTAATCCTCGAGAAGTATTAGACTTCGTTGATAAACGAGGAAGATTTACGAATCGATTTGAAAATCAAGTTGTCTGCTGATAAGACTCAACAGGTGTAGACGCGGTTTAACCCCCGGCCACCGGAGGAATAAAGACAATAACGCTCTCGGAAATGACGGCGCTATCGAGGTCGGTAAATTCGTCGTTAACGGCCACCTTCACCGCCTCCGCCGGTAGGGTGAAGCCGTGGCGCCGAGCAAGGTCGGCGTAAAGCTCCCGATAGGTGCGGCACTCGGTTTCTAGATTTTCCGCCGTCATTTGAGCCTCTTCGGCTAGACTAGCGAAGTATCTGAGCGCGACGGATGTTTTCATAGTCCTCGGGGGTGTTGGCGTTAGTGATGGCGGTGGCGTTCGGCGCCGGAATCAGATGGCAGTCCGCCAGTTGCAGGAGTTTTACGGGACAGAGGGTCAGCGCTTGGGGCGGATTTTTTTTGCCCAGCGCCGCCAGTTTAGCGGAAATCAATTCAATAGTTTTTATTTGTTGGGTCTGGGGTTGGGTGACTTGATTTGATGATAACGGCCGGCGCCGGTCTGGCGGTGTAAGACAAATTCACCACCCCGCCCCTTCGGGGCACCCCTCCAAAGGAGGGGAATTTATCGCAGACAAGTTAACTGTTACGATTCCCCTCCCGTGGAGCCTACATTCCGCAGGTTGGTAACCCTGCTGAGATATTTTACCAATGACCATCAAATCCTTCTCCTGTAAACATTACAGGTGGCTCAATCCCTTACTGGGACTAGGTTTTGAAAATATGGTATCCATGAGGGGCACAAAC
>JBKCES010000012.1:0-6805 GCA_046304295.1 Cyanobacteriota bacterium
AACTAATGGAAAAATGGAGGGAATTAATAACAAAATTAAGGTGATTAAACGTCAAGCTTATGGCTTCACTAATTTTGAGCATCTAAAGATGAGAATCTTCCTTGCCTTCTCTCATTAGTTTTGCTTATCAGCCTCATTCCCAGAGAGCCTAAAATATCCTGTATCTTTTTCGTTTCAATTCCTTCTATCCACATCCGAACTGCCAATGCACGCTTAAGCTCTATAGGCTCTGATGTTCTTCTTATAAACTCGTCTAATGCTTGTAAGGCATTTTGGGTTTCATCTATATTCTCTAGTAGCTCAAAGGTTCTCATTGATCTTACTCCCTCAGTATTTTATCAGGATTATATCCTAATATAGCGGTATTCTCTCGGCTGAGGGACAATTTTATAGCTGAACCGCTTGAATAGAGGGCTGAGCGTAGTCGAAGCCCGTATCTCACTCGCATGCATACCGCTATATCGTTTCTTTTACAACCTCGATGTGACTGTTATAATGGAGATCAAGCCTATGTAGGAGAGGACAATATAAACACCCCTCAGAAAAAGCCTCGTAATGGAGAGCTAACAGATGAACAAAAAGAAGAAAATAAAATTTTCTCAAGCTCAAGAATTTTCATTGAACATGTAATGCGACGACTCAAAATTCCTCGTATAACTCAAGTTCGATTTCCTCTCAAGCTGTCTTGTTACACAAAGGTGATGAAGACAGTGTGTGGATTGGTTCGTTTAAGTTTAGGCAGTTTGAAGCTTTCGATATTTAACAAGGAGGAGATTTCCTTAAGCCAACCTACTTAGTCGTTTTAAAGAAAGACTACAAAATTGTAAAATTACACCACAAAATCGCAAAAGTGTGCTTAAACCCTTATTCTCTCGTCATTCTCTCCACGTTCAATCTCCCCGTACTGAAATCCTGAAACCTTTATATAGCAAGGCTTTTAGGTTTTCGGATATGTCTATTAGACATAGTCTATGTACTCTCCTGAATGTTTTCTAAAAATCTAAAGCGCGTTAGATGCTATGGCGGAATTCTCCCGAGTGAGCGTAGCCGAAGCCCGTATCTCAGACAGCCGCATACCGTTATAGTTCAGAACAGGGTATCACGTTAGGCGTACATGGGTCAAGAACTTTACGAAGATGGCGACCGAGATAAGCTTATTTTCTGTTTTAACCTTATGCTCTCATTCGGCAACTTCGTGGAGTGCATATCAACACAGCGCAAGTTAGTACAAGAACCCCTCTCTTTCGTCCACGCGATTACAGTCAGATCGGCGCTCTGCAACGAAATGTAACGTCCAGCGCCGCCCTTGGAACCTTTTGCCAAGGGAGCAGACAACACCTTTAGGGCTTAATTTTCTCCCGGCCCCTTTCCCCTGTTTGGGAGCATTCGCCATGTTGACCCCCGGCCTTGGTCGTTTCCTGTTGTCTCCTCTGCTCTGCCTTATGACCTTCGCTTCCGCTACCCTCGCTCCCCGGCCCCTCCTCGCCGCGACGGTGGCGACGGTGGCGCCGGCGCCTTTGACCGCTCCGACCCCCGCGTTGATCGAAAGCGCCGATCCCCTGGATAGCCCCGACCCGGCGCCCTGGGCCTGGATCACCGAAACCCAAGCCACCTACGCCGCGAAAAAGCAGTCGGGCTTACAGTATTACCGCACGCCCGCCCTCCTGTCCCCCGATGGGCGCTACGCCGCCTACAGTCGCATTGAAGTCCGGGCCCAACCCAATTCTTGGGAATTCAAGGTGCTCAGCGTGATGTTCTTGGAAAATTTAGCCACCGGGGAATTACAGGTGATTCGGGCCCAGTCCCCCATCGCCCAATACCTAGACCAAGCCGGGGAAGACAGCGCCGAAATGGGGGGGGTGATTTCCGTGCTCCTGCCGGCCTCCTGGTCCCCGGAGGGGGATAAACTGCTGGCCCGGCAACTGGAAGGCGCCCTCAACTCCTCCGACATTTCCGACTACGGCGTAGTCTGGCATCCCGAGGAGAAACGGGCGGAAACCCTAAGCGCCTTGACCGAGGGGGACGAGGACATGAGCGCCACCTTACTGGGCTGGAATCAACAGGCGCCGGAGGAAGTCCTTTTTCGGGCCAGCGTCCTGGGAGAAGAAGAGAATCTGTGGGTCAGCGTCCATCCCCAGGGCGGCGCTTCCCAAACCGCGATGGAAACAACGCCCCAAACCTACGGGCAACTCCTGAGCCGCAGTTGGACGGGGGCCCAGTCCATTCGGTAGGATAGGGAAATCTTTTTTCCCGTTTCCGCTATGGCTTACTACTGGTTTAAAGCCTTTCACTTGATTGGGGTGGTGGTTTGGTTCGCCGGCTTATTCTATCTGGTGCGGCTCTTTGTCTATCACGCCGAAGCGGCCCAGCAACCGGAGCCAGCCCAGGGTATCCTCAAGACCCAATACACCCTGATGGAAAAGCGCCTCTACGGCATCATCACCACCCCCGGCATGGTCGTGACGGTAGCCATGGCCCTGGGGTTGCTCTACACCGAGCCGGATATTCTTAAATCTCCCTGGCTCCACTTTAAACTGACCGCCGTGGCTCTCCTGCTGGGCTATCACTTCTACTGTGGGCGCTTGATGAAACGGCTAGAGCGAAGCGAGTGCCAATGGACGGGGCAACAGTTCCGGGCGCTGAACGAAGCGCCGACCCTCCTACTGGTGGTGATTGTCCTGCTGGCGGTCTTTAAAAATAATTTCCCCCTGGACGCCGTCACCTGGCTGATTGTGGCCCTGGTAGTCGTCATGGCCCTCTCCATCCAGCTTTACGCCAAAAAACGGCGCCGGGATCAAGAAAAACTCGCGGTTCAGGAAAAAAGCCCGGAAGCGGCCTAGTCCATAACTCCGATGGCCAAAACTCCCCCCCGGCGCTATCCCCCTAACCGTTTTACTCGGCCCTTTCTCTTCGTCCTGGGGCTGACCGCGGCGCTGTACGCCCTGCGGGGATTTCAGGTGGTCACTTTTTTCCCCGGTGGCGTCCTGGTCGGACTCGCCGCTTTGAGCCTGCTACTCTTTATTGGCTGGGGGTTGACGGCAACTCGCTGGTAAATCAGTTCTGACCGGCGGCCTTGACTTATGGTTAAACTCTTGTAAGCTGAGTCCAAGATAAAAAACTCTGCAAATTGTTCCTAGCTTTTACAAATTTTTAACATTTTTCTAATTTTGTCTTTTCGGAGTGAGGAAATTTAAGCGCCGTGTCGTCATCCACCCAGGTTCGTCCCCCTATTCGCCCCCCCCAGTCGAGTCAACGTCTGGGTTTCTTGCAGGGAGTCCGCCAATCGGCCAACGCCACGGTTTTGGGTTTCGCCCTCGTCAGTAGCGCCTTGTTGGCCGGGGGGCTGGTGGGCTTGGCGATCAGTTTCCGCAATCTCCCGGACGTGCGGGCGCTTAAATCCTACGTTCCCTCCCAAACCAGCTATATCTACGATGTCAAGGGGCGGGAAATCCTCAGCCTCCACGACGAGGAAAATCGTCAAATCGTCCCCCTCAGCCAAATCTCTCCCCACCTCAAGCGGGCGGTTTTGGCCATTGAGGATAGTAATTTTTATCGTCACGGCGGCATCAACCCCAATAGTATCGGGCGGGCGCTGCTGGCCAACGTCAAGGAGGGCGGGGTCTCTGAAGGCGCGTCCACTCTGAGTATGCAGTTGGTCAAGAATGTTTACCTCTCCCAGCAGAGAACCTTTACCCGCAAACTAGCGGAGGCCATTCTTGCCATCCGGGTGGAGCAGATTTTCAGCAAAGACCAAATTTTGGACATGTACCTCAATTACATCTATTGGGGTCACAATAACTACGGCGTGGAAACGGCGGCCCAGAGCTATTTTGCCAAACCCGCGGCTCAGCTTAATCTGGCGGAGGCGACTCTGCTGGCGGGAATGATCCAAGCGCCGGAGGCCCATAGCCCTTTTAATGATTTCAAACAAGCTAAAGCCCGCCAGGAAGTGGTCATCGACCGGATGTTGACCCTGGGTTGGATTACTCCCCTGGAAGCCAAGAGCGCCAAGAACGCCAAGCTGAAACTGGGTAAACCCACCGCCTGGCAGAGCAGTAAACTGCCCTACGTCACCGACGCGGTTTTGGCGGAACTGAAGGAGAAACTCGGCGCCGAGGCGGTGCGGAAAGGGGGTCTGCGGGTGCAAACCACAGTGGACTATAAAACCCAGAAATTAGCGGAAAACACGGTTTCCTCGGCTTATAAGCGCCTACGGAATACGATGTATCGGGCGAAAGAACTGCAAATCGCCCTGGTTTCCGTAGAACCCAATAGCCATTTTATTACCGCCATTGTCGGCGGGGTGGATTACAAAAAAAGCCAACTCAACCGGGCCTTCCAATCCCGGCGCCAACCGGGGTCTTCCTTTAAACCCTTTGTCTATTACACCGCCTTCGCCTCCGGGCGCTTTACCCCAGATTCCCCGGTGCGGGACGTCCCCATGCGTTTCCGGGACGGGGGCATCTTCTACGCGCCCAAGAACTACGGCGGCGGCTTTTCCGGCGCTATGTCCATCCGCAGCGCCGTAGCCTCTTCCCAGAATATTCCGGCGGTCTGGCTCGGCTCCCAGGTGGGTATCAACAAAGTTATTGAAGTCTGTCGCCGTATGGGCATTAAAAGCCCCCTTCAGGGCGTGATTTCTCTACCCCTCGGATCGGTGGACGTGACGCCCCTAGATATGGCGGCGGCCTACGCCACCTTCGCCAGCAACGGCTGGTACTCCGAGCCGACCATTATTCTCCGGGTGACGGACAACCAGGGGCGAGTCTTGTTGGATCACCGCCCCAAACCCCAACTGGTGTTAGACCCCTGGGCCGCGGCCAGCACCTCCTCCGTCCTCTCCTCCGCCGTGATGGGGGGAACCGGCAAAGCGGCCTACCTGGGGCGCCCCACTGCGGGGAAAACCGGCACCACGGACAACGAGCGGAATGTCTGGTTTGTGGGTTACATTCCCCAGATGGCCACTGCGGTTTGGATTGGAGACGACGCCAACCGTCCCTTGGGCCGGGGCATCACCGGGGGTCAATACGCGGCGCCGATTTGGGGCGCCTATATGCGACAGGTGGTGAAGGATCTGCCGGTGGAGCAATTCCCGGCGGCTTCCCAGTTCCCCCGTCCCAAAGCCGATAAACCCGTGCCGAAATCCTAAGCAATGACCCCCGAATCCGCCCCTGCTGTTCGCCAGCGCCTATTTTACCAAGGGCGCAAGTTTAATTTCGATGTCAGCCGGCGCCGGTTGCCCAACGGTATAGAAGGGGAGTGGGAACTCATCCGCCACCCCGGCGGAGCCTTGGCGGTGCCCGTGACCCCGGAGGGAAAACTGGTTTTAGTACGGCAATATCGCTTTGCCTTGGAGGGGCGCCTGTTGGAATTTCCCGCCGGCACCGTGGAACCGGGAGAAGACCCAGAGCAAACCATTCGTCGGGAGCTAGAGGAAGAAACCGGTTACCGGGCCCGGCGCTGGAGCGTTCTGGGGAAATTTCCCCTGGCGCCGGGGTATTCCGATGAGTTTATTTACGCTTACTTAGCTCAGGATTTGGAAAAGTTAGTCCAGCCTCCGGCCCAGGACGAAGACGAGGATTTAGAAGTTGTCTTGCTGAGTTGCGAAGAATTGGAAGCGGCCATTCGGGAGGGCGATCTGGTGGATGCCAAGACCATCACCAGTTATTTTTGGGCCCGCTATTTACTCCAGGCGCTTTGACGAATATTCTGTTTGTCAGTTTGACTGCCAATGATAAAATCAAGGTGAAACGCGCCTTCAATGGGCGTATAGCAGGCCTAAATGGGTGGTGAACACAATCAAAGGATTATCCCCCCCAACCCCCGTTGGAAAGGGGGGCGTGAATCGAACCCTATTCATGATTCACTTAGGCCTGCTATATTCAAAAGCGCTTCTCGCGCCGGCGAATCCCGACTTTTATGAAAACGGTGGTTGGGCTTGAGGTATTAGTTTGAAGGCAAGGCGAAAATAAGGAGTACAAATTCTGCCATTAGCCGTCGTCCGAACCAGACGGGGGGTTAAGTTACCGGTTTCAGTTATGGTAGGATATTGGATATCGCTTGATTTCACATTCTGCGCTAAAGACATTACAGGGCTTGAGCGCAAAGATTTAGGAGTGATGTGGGAGGTGGTTTCTGAATCTAGATCAACTCTTAGATGAACTTGGATATGCTCAGTCAGAAAATTATCGCGCTACCAGCGATTATTCGCAGGAGCCGTTGACTGAGCATTTGTTTCGTTCGGCCAAGAAGGCAGGAGTTCATGGAGCCTATCTTTTCCAAACTAGTCCCCCAGAGCAAGAAATTCTTCCGCCTCGTCCGGCGGTATATGTCGCTGAGGCTAAAACTAGAGATGAAGCGAGACAAATTCACCAGAGACTATGGAACTTGGGAAACGCACCTTTCATTGTTATTCTGCTTCCCAATGAAATTAGAGTTTATACCGGCTTTGACTTTTCCTTAACTAATGAAAAGAAAGGTTTGATTCAAGAGATTGTCGATCTAACAGTTGAAAGTCTCCGTAATCAGCTTCCAGATTTTAGGGCTGATTCTATCGATTCTGGAAGAATTTGGCAAACTCAATCGAAGTATGTCACCCCTGAAAAAAGGGTGAATACGCACCTGCTTAATAACCTCCAAAATTTAGAAAAGTTCTTACAGGATAGAGGGAGCATCTCAGATTTGCAATAAGCATAAATACCCATTGAGTTTTTGTCGATTTCAAGGTATGATTAGACGACTTAAAATAGCTAAAAATCAATCATCCAACAAAGGATCCAAAATGACACCTGAACTCAAAGCTCGT
>JBKCES010000013.1:0-3916 GCA_046304295.1 Cyanobacteriota bacterium
CCGATCCCCGGCGGCGAGGTGTTCTTCTAAAAAAGCGCCGACGGCGCCGCGACTGCGATTGTCCCGAATACCGGAACGATCAAGGGGGTTTTGACGAGAAGTCATGGTTTTGGGCGATGAAGACTGATGATCCGTATCGGAGCTTGGGAGGCTACCGTGTATATATTTAAGTGTCCAGATCCCCCCTAACCCCCCTTGAAAAGGGGGGAACCGGCTTCAAAGTCCCCCTTGTAAAGGGGGATTTAGGGGGCTCAAACCCAAAACTTAGGTCTTTAGCCAAGATTCTGTGTACACCGTAGCTTGAAAAGGGGGGAACCGGCTTCAAAGTCCCCCTTGTAAAGGGGGATTTAGGGGGGTTTCCAGCATCCTCTAGGGGAAATCTTAAGAAAATGTTACAAAACTTAACCTATAATAACGAAGGATTTGTAAACCTTTGTTGAAGAAGAGCGAGACGTTAGCCATGCGCGTTGCCATCGCCGGGGCCGGTTTAGCGGGTTTAGCCTGCGCCAAATATTTAGCGGATCTGGGGTTTACGCCCCTAGTTCTAGAGCGCCGAGACGTGTTGGGGGGCAAGGTGGCCGCCTGGAAGGATGAGGACGGCGACTGGTACGAAACGGGCCTCCACATCTTTTTCGGCGCTTATCCCAACCTGTTGCAGTTATTTAAAGAATTGGGCATCGAAGACCGGCTCCAGTGGAAGGAGCACACCATGATCTTCAACCAGCCGGAGAAACCGGGAACCTACTCCCGCTTTGATTTTCCCGACCTGCCGGCGCCGATTAACGGCGTGGCGGCGATTTTGCGCAATAACGACCTGTTAACCTGGCCCGAAAAAATTCGTTTCGGCCTCGGTCTGCTCCCTGCCATGATCCAGGGGCAGAGCTATGTGGAAGAGATGGACAAATACACCTGGTCGGAGTGGATGGCCAAGCAGAATATCCCCCCCCGGGTGGAAAAAGAAGTTTTTATTGCCATGGCCAAGGCCCTCAATTTTATTAACCCCGACGAGATTTCCGCCACCATCCTATTAACGGCGCTGAATCGCTTTCTCCAAGAAAAAGAAGGCTCCAAGATGGCTTTCCTGGACGGCTCCCCCACGGAGCGTCTCTGCCAACCCATTGTGGATTACATTACGGAGCGGGGCGGCGAAGTGCGTCTCAACGCTGGCTTAAAGGAAATTTTACTGAAGGAAGACGGCACGGTGCAGGGCTTTCTGATTCGGGGTCTAGACGGCGCCGCCGACGAAGTGGTGACCGCAGACCTCTATGTTTCCGCCCTGCCCGTGGATCCCCTCAAAACCCTAGTGCCCCCCGCCTGGCGGGAGTTCCCGGAATTTCAGCAAATTCAGGGCTTGGAAGGAGTGCCGGTGATCAATGTCCACCTCTGGTTTGACCGCAAACTCACCGATATCGACCATCTACTTTTTTCCCGCTCTCCCCTCCTCAGCGTTTACGCCGACATGAGCAATACCTGCAAGGGATACAGCAACCCGAACCGCTCCATGCTGGAATTGGTGCTAGCGCCGGCCCAGGACTGGATTGCAAAATCCGAGGAGGAGATTGTGGCCGCCACCCTCGGGGAACTGGAAAAACTCTTCCCCCAGCACTTCCTGGGAGATAATCCCGCCCGCCTGCTCAAATCCCGGGTTGTCAAAACCCCCCGCTCCGTCTATAAAGCCACCCCGGGACGACAGGCCTGCCGACCCGACCAGCGCACCTCCATCGGCAACTTTTACTTAGCCGGGGACTTTACTATGCAAAAATACCTCGGCAGTATGGAAGGAGCCACCCTCTCCGGCAAACAGTGTGCCCAGACCATCTCCACCGACCATCGCCCCCAGGCGGCGCTCCGGGAACCCGCTGTCGTCGCTTAATCTCAAGGGCGATTTTCGCTAGGAACACTGACAAAACACAACTAGAATGGGAAAATGCTAGATGACTAACGCTCCCCTCCCGTCCAACCTCGCCGTTACCGGAATTGACTCTGGGTGGCTGGTCTCCGAATCCCGTTCGTCTTTGATGCTTCAACTGCCCAAACCGACCTCTTCAGTTCCAGCCCTGGCTTCCGTGGAAACGGCCTACGAAACCTGTCGCCAGGTGACCGCCCAGTACGCTAAGACGTTCTATCTAGGCACTCTCCTCATGCCGCCGGCCAAGCGCCGGGCCATCTGGGCTATTTATTACTGGTGTCGGCGCACCGATGAATTGGTGGACGGCCCCCAAGCCGCCGAGACGACCCCGGAAACTCTGGATCAGTGGGAGCACCGTCTGGAACTTATTTTTGCCGGGGAACCCCAGGAAGAAGCCGACGTAGCCTTGGTGGATACCCTGACCCGTTTCCCCATGGATATCCAACCGTTTCGGGATATGATCGCTGGGCAACGGATGGACCTCTACCGCAGTCGCTACCAAACCTTTGAGGAACTGAGCCTCTATTGTTACCGGGTGGCGGGGACGGTGGGACTGATGTCCAGCGCCGTTTTGGGGGTGGACACCGGAAGCGGTCAGACGCCCTGGCGCCCCGACGCAGTTCATATTCCCCAAGAAGAGGCCATCGCCCTGGGCATGGCTAACCAATTGACCAATATTTTGCGGGACGTGGGGGAAGACGCCCAACGGGGGCGGATCTATCTGCCCCTAGAAGATTTAGAGCGTTTTCACTATACCGAAGCCGATCTCTTTAACGGGATCAACGACGAACGCTGGCAAGCCTTGATGCAATTTCAAATTCAACGGGCTAGGGATTATTTCGACTCCGCCGAGCGGGGCATCCGGGCCCTGAATCGGGATTCTCGCTGGCCGGTCTGGACGGCGCTGATGCTTTACCAAGGCATTTTGGACGTGATTGAAGTCAATCATTACAACGTCTTTGACCAACGGGCCTACGTCCCGGCGCAGAAGAAATTGCTCTACCTCCCCGTGGCTTGGTTGCGGGCCCAAGTGCTTTAGTCTTTGCCTAACGGGAAACCCTAAGTCTCCAGCCGCCTCAATCAAAGTCCGTCTTCTCATCTAAAGATTGGCGTACTGACTGAGGGACTGGCGGGGGTTCTCCCGGCGCTGAGCCTGGATTTTTTCGTAACACTCCCGCTCTAAGTCCGTCAGATTTTTCGGCGCTTCGATCACCAACCGAGCCAACAAATCTCCTTTTGTTCCTTTCCCCTGGGGCCAGCCCTTGCCCCGCAAACGCAGAGATTGACCAGAGCGGACGCCAGGGGGCACCTTGAGGGAAACAGCTCCGTCGGGGGTCGGGAGTTCAACTGTCCCACCGAGGACGGCTTCATCCGGGGTAATCGGCACTTCGCAGACGAGGTTATCTCCCTCAAATTGGAAAAAGGGATGGGGTTCCAGATTAACGGATAGGTATAAATCTCCCCGTTGGCCGTAGGAGTTGGCGTGACCCTTGCCTTTGACCCTCACCCGACTGCCCTGTTTAGCGCCGGCGGGAATGCGGACGTCGATGACTTCGTTGCCCAAATTCAGGCGCTTTTGGGTTCCTCGCAGAGCCTCGGCAAAGGTTAATTTTAAGGACGCTTCCCGGTCGCCGCCGGGAGCCTGGGCTCCGAAATCCCCAAAACCTGCGGGGGAAGTCGTCCGGCGGTAGCCACTGGAATAGCCCTGACCGGCGCCGGGGGTGTTAAAACGCCCTAGCAGTTCGTTGACAAATTCTTCAAAATTACCGTACTGGCTAAAGTCAAAGCCGGCGCCGTCTGCGTTGACATTGACATTACCGCCGTAGGGATTGCCCTGACCCGCCTGTTGCCAATACTGCCCAAAGCGGTCATATTTCTGGCGCTTTTCCGGGTCGGAGAGGACTTCGTAGGCTTCGCTAATTTGTTTAAACTTTTCCTCGGCGGCTTTATCCCCAGGGTTGCGGTCCGGGTGATATTTCAGCGCCAATTTGCGAAAGGTTTTTTTAA
>JBKCES010000014.1:0-5520 GCA_046304295.1 Cyanobacteriota bacterium
GGGAACCGGAAACTTCGGCCGACAAGCCAAAAGCCGGCGCCGGGAAAGGGAACCTTCCCCGGTATAATGGGGAAAACTTAACGTTAATCGTCTGAGTCGAGTTATTTAAAATGCGTATTTTAATCATGGGAGGAACCCGCTTTATTGGGGTTTATCTCACTCGAATTCTCCATCAACAGGGGCACGAAGTCATCCTTTTTAATCGAGGTAAAAAACAGCCCCCTATCCCTGGGATTGAACAAATTCACGGCGACCGTCAAGACGCTCAAGAACTCAAGGATAAACTCGGCGCCGAAGAGTTTGACGCTATTTTTGATAATAATGGCCGGGAATTAAGCGACACCCAACCCTTGGTTGAGTTATTTAACGGGCGCCTTCAACACTTCATCTATGTCAGTTCCGCCGGGGTTTACCGAAAGTCCGACCAACTGCCCCATCGAGAAGAAGATCCCGTCGATCCCAAGAGTCGCCACCGGGGTAAATTTGCTACAGAAGAATATTTAGCGCAATCTGGCTTACCATGGACCTCTGTTCGCCCTACCTATATCTACGGTCCTCAGAACTACAATCCCCTAGAAACGTGGTTTTTTGACCGCCTCAGCCAGCGCCGACCCCTGCCGATTCCGGGCAACGGGCAATACATCACCCAACTGGGCCATGTGGAGGATCTCGCCCTGGCCTTAGCGGCGCTGTTGGGAAAACCCGAGACCTTCGGACAAATTTACAATATTTCCGGGGATCGTTACGTCACCTTCGACGGTTTAGCCCGGGCCTGCGCCGAAGCCATGGGGCACGATCCCCAGGGCGTGAAACTGGTTCACTACGACCCCAAGGAATTTGACTTCGGGCAACGCAAAGCCTTTCCCCTGCGCGCTCAACACTTTTTCGCCGATATTCAGAAAGCTCAACGAGATCTCTGCTGGATGCCGAAATTCAGCCTAGTGGAAGGACTGCGGGACGCCTACGAAAATGATTATTGTCTGCGGGAAACTCAGGGCGTTAAACTGGATTTTTCCTGCGATGAAGAAATCTTGGCCTTCCTTTAAGATGTCGCTCCCCATTCTGGACTACGGTATATAGTCATCGCAAATCGTTTATGAATCTTGTCCCTATCCTACAAGTTTGACCACCCCGTCAGGCTACGCCTGCCACCCCTCCGGGGGAGGGGAATTAAGCTCTAACACATTAATTTGAGGATTCTCCTCCTGTGGAGGGGGGCCCCGAAGGGGCGGATCGATTGGGGTTAAACCTCCCTTGGGGCCAAACATAGACCAGACCTGATACTAGGGTCAGCGCCAAGCTCAGCCAAAAGGTGATTTGCCCCAGAGTCGGCCCCGGTTCCGGTAAGGGCGCTAGGAGTAGCGCCACTGCTAGGATTTGGCTCACTGTTTTCGCTTTACCCCAGAGATTGGCGCCGGGAATCTCCCCCGTCCGGTTCACCCGCCAACCGGCGATGGTCAATTCCCGGCAGAGGATCAGAAAAACAGCGGCGCTGGGAACTTGTCCCCATTGGATCAAAAGCAGTAAAGGCCCCAAAATTAAGAGTTTATCCACTAGGGGATCAAGAAACTTGCCCAACTCCGTCACCTGATCCAGCTTCCGGGCTAAGTAGCCGTCCAGCCAATCCGTGCCGGCGGCGACTAGGAAAAGTCCCGTCATCCAGTCCCGAGCTAGGACATTAGCGGGATCTTGTCCCAAGCCAAAGAGCAGGGGCAGAGCTAAAAGCCGAGAAAGCGTAATCCAGTTGGGAAGGACGTTCATAATCTGCAATAAATCGCTCCAAGTCTAGTCTAGTCTAGATTCCGGGAACAAAAAAGCTATGTTGGCGAATTGCGCTGAGGGTTTGCTCCCAAATGAGGCTCCTATATATAGCATTTTCAAACGAGACGTAAACGCCACCGACATCAAAACCCGGACAAGTAAAGGGCTAGCAGGGACTTTGTCCATGACTCACCTGTAAATGCTATAGATGAGAAAAACAAGTAGATTCAGGATGAGCAAAACGGAGGCACAGTGTTGCTTTCCATACCTATGATTATTTTAAGCGATAGGCCTGATTTTATCTTGTACAGAGGCGTGAAATAGACAAGATTCCGGCGCTGGAGCAAATTCTCAATGTCTTAAACGGGATATCAAAGACGTGGTAAAATACAAAGGCTGGCACCGACTTTTGCGGTGCAATGAACTGAAAAATGTCCTTTTTTGCTAAACTCCAAAGCGCCGTCGCGGCCAACCAAAGTCGGCTGGTCTCTCCCCTCGACCCCAACCCGGAAATGTTGCCTCCCCTCGGCGAGGGGGGACTGATTGAGGGTCTTAAAGCCTGTTTGGGGACTATCATTGACCAAAGCCGGGATCAGGTCTGCGCCTATAAACCGACCTGGGGCTTTTACGAAGCCCTCGGCGCGCCGGGCTTAGAACTCTGGGATTGGGTTTTAAGCCGGATTCCGCCCGAGATACCCGTGATTTTGGACGCTAAACAGGGGGATTTAAACACCAGCACCGTTTTTGCCCGCAAGATCTTTGAAGATTGGGGCATCGACGCCGTGACCCTGATGCCCTACGCGGGGCAAGACCACAGCGCCCCTTTTTTGGTCTATGGCGACCGGGGCGTTTTCCTCCTCTGTCATACCTCCAATCCCGGCGCTTTGGCTCTCCAAAATTTTCCCGGCGCCGATAATCCCTTTTATCTACAGGTGGTGCGAGAAGTGCAAAGCTGGGCACCGGCGGAGCAGTTATTTTTGGAGGTGGGCACCCAGGATCCAGAGGTGTTGAGAAAGATTCGGGCCCTAGCGCCGGAACGAACTTTTTTGCTACGGAGTATCTGGGGGGAAAATAGCGATTTAGCCCAACTCCTCGGGGCGGCGGTTAACAACCAGGGGGAAGGGGTTTTAATTCCGGTGCCCCAGGACTATTGCTTAACCCTAACGGATCTTCATTCCCGTTTGCAAAGCCTAAATCAGCAGGTGAATCAACTGCAGGAAACCGCGTTAGTGGCAGACCCTCCAGCGGCGGCTTGGGCACCGGATTTGTGTTTCCTCGACCCCCATCCCTATCAGAATTTAATTTTAGAACTCTTTGATCTCGGTTGTTTATTGTTTGGGGAATATGTTCAAGCCAGCGGTGCTACCTTTAAGTACTACATTGATCTACGGCGGATCATCTCCAATCCCCAACTGTTTCAAGAAGTCCTCCGGGCCTACGGCGATATTTTAGAAACCCTAGACTTTGACCGGGTGGCTGGCATTCCCTACGGCTCGCTCCCCACGGCGACGGGTCTCTCCCTGCTTTTACACAAACCGATGATCTATCCCCGCAAGGAGGTCAAGGCCCACGGCACCCGGCGCCTGATTGAAGGGCATTACGAGCCAGGGGAAAAAGTGGTGGTAGTCGATGATATTTTAATCAGCGGCAACAGTGCCCTCGAAGGCGCCGCTAAATTAGAATCCGCCGGGTTAACGGTGCGAGATATTGTGGTCTTAATCGACCACGGCGCCGGGGTGAAAGACCGTCTCCAGCAACAGGGGTACACCGCCCACGCCGTTCTAGAAATTGGAGAAATCACCCAGACCCTCTACGGCGCTGGCCGTCTGACCGAGGCGCAATACGCGGCGCTGGCTTAGCAAAAACCTAACGTAGGCGGGCCGATTGGAAGAGGAGGAGACTCCCCGCGGTGAGTCCCAACAAATTCGGCGCCCAGGCCGCTAAAAAAGGACTAACCAATCCCCAAATCCCTAAAGATTCGCTCAAAAAGGAGAGCAAATAATAGGAGAAAATTAAACCTACACAAACGCCGAAACTGGTGGCTTTGTTGGTGTTTTGGGGCCTGACGCCAATGGCGGCGCCGACGAGACCAAACACCAGACAGACAAAGGGAAGAGAAATTTTGGACTGAATGCGCACTTCCAATTTACGCACCTTTTTGGGGTCGGCGCTGAGGCGGATCACCTCTAGGTAACGTTGGGCTTGGCCGATGTTCATTTCCCCGTCCCCCCGGTCCCGGGTGGCGAAATCCAACGGCGCTCTCGGTAGGGCTAATTGTTGATGTTTGAAACGGACAATATTGCGGTAGGAACCGTCGGGTGCGATCACGTAAACTGTGCCGTCATAGAAATCCCAGGTATTCTCCTTAATATTCCAAGTGGCGGATTGGGCCGTGAGAACTTGGTTAACCCCCGCCTGGGAGCGGTCCAAAATGGTCAAGCGCCGCATTTCTTGGCCGTTAAACTCCTCGGCGTAAAACAGTCGGGTGAGGATAGTCTGCTCCTGACCGTCGGGTTGGCGAATCTTGCCGTATTCTGGATAAATGATGTTGGATTGTTGGGCCGGAGGACTGTCTTGATTCACCGCCCGCTCTAGGGTCGCCAGCGCCTCGTAGCTGGCCGCCGGCGCTACCTGGTCGTTAAACAGAAAGGCGACACCGGTGACCATGAGGCTAAACAACAGCGCCGGAACCATGAGGCGATAGACGCTGACTCCCAAACTGCGCAGGGCAATAATTTCACTGTCGCTGGAGAGGCGACTATAGGCCATCAGGCTGGCCAACAAGGTGGACATGGGAAAGGCCAGCACCACAAAGGCCGGCAGGCGCAAAACCAGAATTTTCACGGCGATCCCTAGGGGCAATCCCGACTCCGTCACCCGCCGCACCAGATCAAAGAGGGTGCCGATGGAGAGCGCCAGAGAGCTAAACAACCCCATGCCAAAGAGGAAGGGGAGGAGCAATTCCCAGAAAATATAGCGGTCCATCACCAGAAGACGGGGCAAGCTGAAAAACAAACGGCGACGGGGGAAACTTAGAACCATTACAATTGGGAGTTCGGAGACAGGAAAGATTTGGTTGTATTCCCCCTAGCCTCTACATCGACATACTTCGGCAGGTGTTATAGTGAGCTTGTCCAACTGCTCAGTCACCAAGCTCAGTATGACGCCTTAGAAAGGGGGGGGAATCAAATTCAACGTCCCCGCTTCGACAAGCTCAGTGCGGCGCCTTACCAAGAGGGATTGAGCGATTATGTTGATTGTCAAGGCTAAAGGGAAATTTTTTTATATCCAGAGGCTAAGCCAAGAAGAGGTAACTGCCCCAGTGTACATCGAAGGAGAAAACTCTCGTCAAGGACTGGGCATCTTGCTAAGGGGGCATGGCTTCCCTCGGAGATGTCCGGGCACATTCACTCTTTTTGGCGTTGTCAAACTCAAAAATGAACTATATATCATTCACTGAACAGTGCGAAGTTCTGGCAAAATCAACGAGCCGACTCGGGTGTCAACCTCTAAGATGACTTAAAGCCCATAATGGCTGAAACTTTCTCGGCGCCGGTTGAATAAGCGCCCCCAGAATGTGGCGCTGACGACGCCGTTTTTTCGATTGGGGATTACTGTAGCCTACATTCCGCAGGTTGGTAACCCTGCTGAGATATTTTACCAATGACCATCAAATCCTTCTCCTGTAAACATTACAGGTGGCTCAATCCCTTACTGGGACTAGGTTTTGAAAATATGGTATCCATGAGGGGCACAAAC
>JBKCES010000015.1:0-3849 GCA_046304295.1 Cyanobacteriota bacterium
CGGGAAATGGAACCAAGAAATTACCGTGACCTAGTGAGCGCCATTCAAGAAGCATTTAAAAGGATTACCTTGAAGGATATCCACAATTTTTTCACTCATTGTTGCTACTGTCGCACTGATTTTGTAGAGCAATAGAGTTTACATGTATGTATCTCAGTCAAGTGAATACCGCTATAAAAAATGCCTGATCATATTTAGCTCTCTGGGAATGAGGCTGATAGTCAGGGAGCCAATTAACCAAATTCCTTACTGGATAAGGTTTTCTCTCTGACCACTCAAATCAAAATTGTATAAAAAAACACAGTTTAGAGGGGAAACTCCCGAGCCAGCCAAGCTTGAGCCATAGTGCCGTTTTTCAGATTACCGTCGAGGGTTTCCCGGCGCAGACGGTCGAGAATAGTTTTAAAAACCGGGCCGGGTTTGTAGCCCAGACGCTTGAGGTCTTCGCCGCTTAAGACCGGGCGCATTTTCGCCAGTCGGGTTAAGTAAAGCCACAATACCCGCCGGAGGGGATGAGGACTACGGCTAGCGATTAGGATCAAGCTTAGGCCGGGGTAGGGGTCGAGCAAGACCGCAATCTCGCTGGGGCGCCGACAGTCTGGCAAACGGAGCTGGATCTCGTTTTGATGGTCGTTGAAAGCGGCTAGAATCTCCACCAAGGTCTGGGGCAGTTGCAAATTGGCGGCGATGGTCGCGGCGTCCCCGGAGGGAAGGGAACTTAAGAGCAGGGTTAACCGCAAAGCCCAATGCTCCCAGCGCCGCTCCGGGTCGAGGTATTTTAACCAACGGGAGAGGGTTCGCAGTTGGGTCTTTAACTCCGGGGTCAGGGTTAAATCCGGGTGCAAACACTGGAGAGCGCCCAGGCGGGAGAGTAGATCGAGGGCTTGGGGCCAGTAGGGAGCCTTGAGGATAATGGAAAACTCCCCCTTAAGCCGGGTGGTCAGCGCCGGCGCCGGGTGTCCCGTTAAACGCAGGCGTTCGTAGACGCCGCTTTCGAGGGCGTAGCGGATATAGGCCTCGGTTTGGGACTCTAGGCGAAAACCCAGACGCACGGCGAAGCGGACGGCCCGGTAAATGCGGGTAGGGTCTTCGATAAAACTGTTGGCGTGGAGAACCCGAATTAACCGAGCCTCCAGATCCGCCAGCCCGCCGAAAAAGTCCAATAATTTCCCCTTTTCCCCGGCGCCGGTTAAGCAAAGGGCCAAGGCGTTGATGGCAAAGTCCCGGCGGTAGAGGTCTTGCCGCAAATTGCTCACTTCCACCTCGGGGTTCGCCGCGGGGTAGGGGTAAAACTCCGTCCGGGCCGTGGCGATGTCCAACCAGAGGGGGCCTAACGCCGACTCCTCCGGCCAAAACAGCGCCGCGGTTTGAAATTCCCCGTGGATGGAGAGTTTGGCTTGGGGATAGGACTGCTGTAATTCCCTAGCCAACTCCCCCCCGGCGCCGACGGTCACCTGGGCCCGGCCACTATCGACGACTAAATCTAGATCTTCTAAAACGATCTCCGGCCGTTCCCGAGCCAGCAGTAAATCCCGCACGGCGCCGCCCACTAGATATAAATTCCACCCCCGGCGCTCCGCTAGCCGAGCGGTTTGTCGAAGGAGTTGTTTTAACCCAGGGGGCAGTTCTACAGTTTCCCAGAAAGATTTTTGGCCTAAATCCCGAATTTCCCGCGGGGTCGGTTGCTCCTTTTCCCCCCGTTCCTGAAGCAACTGCCGCAAAACGTCCGTGCGGGTGACAATGCCTAACAGTTTTTCGCCGGCCAACACCGGCAAACGTCCCACATCCGCCGTCACCATTAGCGCTTCAATGGCCGGTAGAGGCGTGTCCGGGGTAATGGTTTTCAGATTGCGGGTCATGTAGCCCTTCACCGGCGCGTGGGCTAAGCCGTGGTGGAGCGCCAAATCTAAGTCCCGGCGGGAAATAATCCCCGTTAAACGCCCCTCTTCGTCCACCACCGTTAGGCCCGAATGCCCGTAGCGGAGGAGGAGGCGTTGGGCCTGCTCAATAGTAGTTTGAGGTAAAATCGTTCGCACTGGCGAAGACATCAAATCCCGGGCCACCGCAGGCGCCGGAATTTGGGCCGCCAGCGCCTGGGTTAACTGGCTCAGCAATTCCTTCGGATTGTCCGCCTGGGTTTGAGCCGAGGCCGCCTGGGCGTGGCCGCCGCCTCCTAGGGGAGCCAAGAGGGGAACCAGATTGGTCTGGGGAATGCGAGTGCGACCGATCAGGGTCAAGCCTTTTCCCAGCCCCCGGCGGGGGTAATGATGGGCCAACAAAACGGCGTCGCAGTCCGTCAACTCCAGCAGGCGCTCCGTTAGGTGAGATAGCCCTGGCATAAACTCCTCGGTTTCTAACAAAACTTGCCCCACTTCGTAACCGCCGACGCATCGGCGCTCCAGCGCCGTCAACGCTTGGGTAAAGAGGCTTTCTAACTGGGGGGAAAAACTCGGCTCCACATACTGGGCGACGAGACGCAGACTGGCGCCCTGGGTCAGTAACCAAGCCAGCGCCGCCGCATCCCGAGCCGTGGTTTGTTCAAAGGTCAAGGACCCCGTGTCCACGTGAATCCCCAGCGCCATGAGCGTGGCCTGGATAAGCGTTAAGGTCGCGTTTTCCGCTTGCAGGGCTTCTACGACTAAGGTTGTGGCGGCGCCGACGGCTTCTAAATGCAGTTCCGTGGCGGGAATATCCCCTATCCCTTCCTGATGGTGGTCGTAAAGGACGATTTTTTCCAACTGGGGCAGGGTCAACCAGTCCTTGGCTTTCCCTAGGCGCTCCCGGTGTTGGGTATCGACAATATAGAGGGCCCGAATTTGGCGGGGATTCACGCTCCGCAATTCCAAGAGGGGCAACTCATTCCGGTACAGCGCCAAAAAATCCCGCACCGCCGGATGGGCACCCCCGGTAAGAACAATCCGACTCCCCGGTTTCAGACCGGCCAAACCCACCGCAGCGCCGAGGGCGTCAAAGTCAGCGGTCTGGTGGCAGAGAATTAGATCCATTGTGAGAGGCGGTAAGACGTTAGCGACAACCCGCTTCCGGTTTTCCCTGGCGCCGGGTTGCGGTTACATAATCCTGAAGCCAAAGGCAACCCTGATCTAGTGCCTGCTCTAAAGATTTTAGGGGCCAGAATTTAACCGCGCCGTCGTCGGCGCCGGAGATGAGGGAGAGACCGTCGGGACTAAACGCGACTTGACGAACAATCTGACGGGGATGGGCGCTCCAACGGGCAAACTGTCGACCCTGACGCCAATCCCACAGTTGCGCCTGCCCGAGATTATCGCCGCTGAGGAGAAACTGTCCATCGGGACTGAAGGCGACGGTGTTGACCTCCGCTTCATAGACCGGAAAAATTCCCCCGGAGCGGCGCTCTTCTACGCTCCAGAGGCGGGCCGTGCCGTCCTGGCCGCCGCTGGCGAGATGTTGGCCGTCGGGACTAAAGGCGACGCTATAGACGGGGCCCAAATGGCCGTCCCATTGGGCTTGTTTTTGACCCGCCAGATTCCAGAGCTTCACCGCGCCGTCCTGACCGGCGCTGACTAGGCGCTGGCCGTCGGGGCTAAATTCCGCGGCCCAAATTCTGCGGGCGTCGGCCCGCCAGGTCTGGAGGAGTCGCCCCCGACGATCCCAAAGCCGCAGAGCGCCGTCTTCTCCGCCCCCCGCTAGGCGTTGGCCGTCCGGGCTGAAGCGGAGACTGCGGAGGGGAGGAAAGTTTCCGGGAAAGGCCAAGGGGCTGGGGTTGCCCAGGCGCCAAAGATAGACCCGGTCGCCCCCGGCGCCGGCGAGGGCTTGACTGTCGGGGCTAAAGGTCAGGGAACGGATGGGGGCGGAAGCGCCGGCGCCGGG
>JBKCES010000016.1:0-3549 GCA_046304295.1 Cyanobacteriota bacterium
GCGTTTGTGCCCCTCATGGATACCATATTTTCAAAACCTAGTCCCAGTAAGGGATTGAGCCACCTGTAATGTTTACACGAGAAGGATTTGATGGTCATTGGTAAAATATCTCAGCAGGGTTACCAACCTGCGGAATGTAGGATGAAACGGTGCTGGTCGGCACTTTGGGGACTATTCCGACACTGGCGTTAATCGGCGCTCATGGCGGAGAAGCTTAAAGTTTCGATCTTAGCCCGAATCCGTTTCCCGGCGCCGTCTAGTGATTGTCAACGCCGAGCGTAGTATTACCCTGAGCGATCAGCTAAAGAGTTGAACCGTGGGCAGTCAGGCTGGCCCTAGCACAGAACACCCTCGACACTTAAGCACTGTCAAGCTTAGAGATGAGCTATTAACAAGCAACAGGAACTAAAACATTTTTAAACTTAAGATAATGAATTAAAAGTTTAAGAGAATTTTCTAACATTTGGACACATTTTGAATAACAGAGAGTCTTACGATGAAGACGCGCCAAGTAGTGGCGTAATCTTGTATTTTCTCCCTCTACCCTTGTCATATAAGTTTTGCTAAAAATCTGATCTCCATCAGGGATAAATATTAGATAAACTGGATTTCCATCAGTTACCCAAAAGTAAAACCGTCAAAATGTGATAGCATTCCATAAACGTTGAAACGTGTTTGTACTATGCTCACCAATTACCCATCCCAGCATTCCCTCTCGAAAGTGGTCAACAGCTGTCCGTATCCAGATTTTGTTCTTTTTATTGCCAATGAAAGTCTCTAATTCATCTAGTTCTCCTACTTCTGGAATCGTTTCTGGATTATAGGCATCAGGAAGTTGTTGTCCAACTCGTTTAACCCAATTCATAATGGTTGTTCGTGAAACTCCGATCACTCTCTCAATCGCTCGAAATCTCATGCCATTTACATATATTGTCAGACAGCGACGTTTAATATCATCACTGTAGCCTTTAGGTTCATAGCTGTCGATAAACTGACGACCACAGTTAGTGCAGATATAATTTTATTTTTCACCACAATAACCGTTTTTATGGATGTGATCACTGTTACGGTTTGGACATTTCATCATTTTTTTTCTCGACTAATGCTCTACATATAGCATTTTCAAACGAGACGTAAACGCTACCTACTCCAAAACCCGGATGGGTAAAGGGCTAGCAGGGACTTTGTCCATGACTCACGTGTAAATGCTATAGAATACATGAAATCTTCTCATTTGACAACGCCGATTTGACGAATGTTTACGGACTGGTATCCAAGCATCGCCTCGTATAATGAGGTCCCCTTTTTACTAAACGAGGGTCACCAAAAGCAGTTCCCTGAATTGCTTCAGCGTGAATGATGATTGGGTTATCCATAAGAACTGCTACTTTTAAGGGACGATCCTAGTCTAAGCTCAACTTGTGTGTACACGGTAGCCTTACCAACGGGGGGTTAGGGGGATAAAGCCCAAAACCGAGTCTTTAACCGAGATCTGTGCATACCCTACCTTTCCAAGGGGGGAAATACTCTTGATGGGCTTTGACTCCCCTTCTCCCGCTCTGGGAGAAGGGGCTGGGTGATACCCTGAGCGTAGTCGAAGGGGATGAGGGTAAACAGAAAAACTGGACAAATCTCAGATAGTCCGCCCCCGCTCCCGTCATTTTGGTTTAAAATTAGCCCTCAAGACGGACTTGAGCAGAGTTAACATTTCTAAAAAACCATGACTTGGACTAGCGTACTGAAAGAGAGCGATTTGCCCCCCGGTAGCCGTCAAGTGGTGAAGGTGGAGCAACAGGCCATTCTGCTTCTGAACGACAACGGCAAAATCCACGCCGTCAGCAACGTCTGCCCCCATCTGAAACTACCCCTCAAGAGCGGCAAGGTGACGGAAAGCGGCGGTTTAGTCTGTCCCTTCCACCGGAGCGAGTTTGATCTGACCACCGGAGCGCCGAAATGTTGGACGCCCTTCCCCCCCGGCGTCGGTAAGCTGATGGGCATGATGTCCAAGGAAAAGCCCCTACCGGTTTTTCCCGTGCGTCTGGAAAACGGCGAAATTTTGATCGAAACGGTGAACTGATGTCGGACACCCTCCTCAATGGGGCGGCCATCGCCGTTTTTTTGATGACCCTGTCGGCACTTTTGGGGCCCCTGATTCACCTGTCCCCCGTTGTCCCGGCGCTGGTGGTTTTCGGTTTTCTGGGTCTAGCCACTGCGGATCAATGGGGGGCGGAGGGCCGGGGGTTAATTCTGTTAACGGCGCTGTTGGCCACTCCAGAGCAAAAGCGCCGCCGTCTCTGCCATGAAGCGGGGCATTTTTTACTGGCTTATTGCTTAGATGTTCCCGTAGTGAGCTACCAACTCTCTCCCTGGGCGGTCTGGCGGGCCGGACAACAGGGCCAGGCGGGCGTTCAGTTTGACCCGGACGCCTGGGAAAACGCCCTCAAACAAGCGCCGACGCTTCCCCAACAAGTAGAACGCTGGGCCATGGTTTGGCTGGGGGGCATCGCCGCGGAGCAGATTCGCTACGGCGCCGACGAAGGGGGGGCTAGCGACCGGGAGCAATTGCGTCAGGGGTTCAGGCAACTGGGTTTGCCGCCCCAGGTTTGGCCCCAAAAGGAAAATTGGGCCTTGTTACAGGCCAAAAATCTCTTACAGGACCAGGTTAAAGCTCTGGAAGCACTGGAAATCGCCCTAGCCGGGGGCCAATCCGTCAGCGAGTGTTACGCTCTCCTGGGGGAATTGATCCCAAAAACATGACCCCTAGATAACCAAAATGGCCTAGGGATGTTAATAATGTTAACGATATTGTTCGCGCCAATCATTTTTGGGACCTAGGGAGGTAAGACAGCGCCGTGAATCCAGTCGAGTTGATGCAGAAGGGCGGCCCCGCCATGTGGCCCCTCTTATTTCTATCCATTCTCTCCGTTAGCACCATTATCGAGCGCCTGTGGTTCTGGGGGCAAATCCTCCTCAAGAGCAACGCCGCCACCAACCGGATTTTGGACATGGCTACCCGGGACTGGAATATGGCCGCCCGCATTGCCATGGAGCACCAACGCTTGCCCATCGCCCGCTACCTACTAGCACCGCTACGCTTGCCCCACCCCGACCCGGAAATTTTTCACCTTTCCCTGGAGTCCGCCGCAGACGATCAACTGGCACTGATGCGTCGGGGGGACAAGATTCTGGAGGCGGTCATCGCCCTGTCTCCCCTCTTGGGTCTCTTGGGCACGGTGTTGGGTTTAATCCAATCCCTCGGCTCCATTCGCATTAGCGACCTCGGCACCTCCTCCACTGCCGGGGTCACCCTAGGGATCGGCGAGGCACTGATTTCCACCGCCGCCGGTTTGATTATCGCCATTGTCAGTCTGGCCTTTTTCCGTCTGTTCCAAGGGTTTTGGTTTAACCAAATGCGGATCTTTCGCAAAGCCGGTAGCGAGTTGGAGGTGATCTACCGTCAGCGCTGGTTTGAGGAAGAAGACCGCAATTACGTCGCTCCGACTGCTCCCCTCCCCGATTCCTCCCTCCTGCCCGCCGAAACCGCTCCCC
>JBKCES010000017.1:0-19884 GCA_046304295.1 Cyanobacteriota bacterium
TCTCCTCTCCCCGCCACCCCGTCCTTCAGGGGGTGAGTTTTACCCTAGCGCCGGGAGAAATTCTCGGACTTTTGGGCCCCTCTGGCTGCGGCAAAACCACGCTGTTGCGAATTATTGCTGGTTTTGACGCGCCGAGCCAGGGACGGGTGGAATTAGACGGGCGACAACTTTCCGGGCCGGGTGTCCTGGTGCCCCCAGAACGGCGCCAGACCGGTATGGTCTTTCAGGATTACGCCCTTTTTCCCCACCTGACGGTGGCGGACAACGTGGCCTTTGGTTTACAGTCCCAACGGAAGAATTTAGGCAAAAGCGGCGCTCAGGCCCGAGTTAAGGAAGTGTTAACCCTGGTGGGCTTGGCGGATCTGGGGAACCGCTACCCCCACCAACTCTCCGGCGGGCAACAACAACGGATCGCCTTGGCTCGGGCCCTAGCGCCCCGCCCCAGCTTGATGCTCCTGGACGAACCCCTGAGCAACCTCGATGTGCAAGTGCGCCAGCGCCTACGGCACGAAATTCGCCATATTCTTAAGGCCGCCCAGATGGCCGCTATTTTTGTCACTCATGACCAGGAAGAGGCGCTGGCCATCGCCGATCAGATCGGGGTGATGCGGGGGGGCACTTTAGAGCAATGGGGCGCCCCGGAGGACATTTACAGCCGTCCCGCCTCCCGCTTTGTGGCGGAGTTTGTCAACCAAGCCAACTTTTTGCCCGCCCGCTGTTGCGGCGACTGTTGGCGCACGGAATTGGGAGATTGGCCCCTACCCCAACCGGAAGCACCGGGACAGACGGGAGAACTGATGATCCGAGAAGAAGAACTCCGCCTCCAGCCCGACCCGGAGGGGACTTTAATTATCCGGGATCGGCAATTTTTGGGGCGTGAATATCGCTACTGTTTGGAAACCCCTAGCGGTTGCCAACTCCACGCCCGCGCGCCCCTAGAAACCCATCTGCCCGTCGGCGCTCGGGTTCAGGTTTCCGCCAGCGCCGCTTCGCCGCCGGTATTTACCCAAGGGAAAGAGGATGCTTAATCTGGGTCGATCCGCCCCTGTTTGATCCCCCCTAACCCCCCTTAAAAAGGGGGGAAACTAGGTTTTCTAAGCTATTCCAGGACTTCCACCTCTAACTCTTTTTGGGGCATGGCCAAAACCGCCTTTTCCAACTCCGGTAGCGCCACCAACTCCCGTTGTTTGGTGCTCTGTTGTTTGGGTAGCAACATGGGCAGGGGTTCCTGTTCGTCCAGCCAGTAATTAGACACCGGTAGGGTGTGCTCCAAATCCTCCAGCAGACGGGGAATAATCATCACCGCGTGGAGTTCCCCAATCCGCTCCGCCTCCGCCATCCCCGCTTCAATGGCCACCGCCACATTGGCTACGGTGCCCCGGATAATAGCGGTGCAAAGGCCGTCCCCAATCACTTCGTAGGAGGCCAACTGGACGTCGGCGGATTTCAGCATGGCGTCCGCGGCGCCGACCATGGCGGGAAAACCCCGAGTTTCTAGCAGTCCGATAGAGCGATTACTCAGACGACTGTAGCCCCGTTGTTGTTGGGCGACTTCCACCAGATGACTGCCGATGGGAAAAATCGCCTGAAGGTTAGGCATGGGGCGGGGAATCACCAGCTTAGAAATCAGTTGCCCGAATTGCTCTGCGGTTCTAGCGCCCTCCTCCACCGCTAGGCGCACGTCCGCCACCTTGCCCCGGACAATGGCGGTGCACTGGCCGCTCCCGATTTTTTCGTAGCCCACTAGGGTCACCTGGGCCGACTTGAGCATCATGTCCGCCGTCCCTACAATGGCCGGAAAACTGTGGGTGGAGACCAGTCCCAGGGCGCTGTCGCTGGCTTGGTGGTATTGCTTAGCCGTTTGGGCATCGGGGTAGCCTCGGCGGGGGAGTTGGGGGCGGCTCATGGGGTAGGAAAGACCGGAGAAGTAGGTTGATCTTAGCCCATTCTCCCCCTCACTTTCGGGGTTGCTCGGATAGTCCCTAGCTCTGGGCGCAAATCCCCCTTTGGAAGCCGCTGTACTGAGCAATTCGACAAGCTCACTGTAACACTTGCCGAAGTAGGGACTTTGATTCCATTCACCCTCCCTTATCCATGACGCCGGAAGAACTCACCCCACTAGCGGCCTCTACATGAGCTTCCCCCACGACTTCCTCTAACGCTTTACTTATTTCTTGCCCGAGATTGCTGTTTTTTTCTTCCTCCCGGTCAAGAACCTCGCACTGTTCAGCTCTACAGATCCTCAAATTTAATGCGGGGATCGACAAATTTTAAGAGAATATCCGCCAATAAATTACCAACAATGAGCATGGCGGCGCCCATAATTAAACTGCCCATGACCAGATATAAATCCTGGGCAGTGACGGCTTGTAAAATTAAGCGTCCTAAACCCGGCCAATTGAAGAAAAATTCGGCGATAAACGCGCCGCTTAATAAACTGGCAAACTCAAACCCTAACAAAGTAATCAAAGGATTGACCGCATTTCTGAGGGCGTGAACATAGATAACGCGATTTTCCGGCAAGCCCTTAGCCCGAGCCGTTTGGATATAGTCCTGACGCAGGACGTCCAGGAGTTGTCCCCTCGTTAGGCGCTGGAGGCCAGCGAAACTGGTTAAACTGAGGGCTAGGGTAGGCAGAATTAAATGCCAAAGAATATCGAGGATTTTCTGGGGGAGAGTGAAGTCGTTAAATTCCAAACTGGTCATATTCCCCACGGGTAAAAGGGGGGTAACAGTTTGAGCCACAAAAAGGAGGAGAATAGCGGCGATAAAGCTAGGAAAACCCTGACCCAGATAACTCAGAAACCGTAGCCCCTGATCCCACAAGCTATTCTGCTTAACGGCGCTGAAAATTCCCAGGGGAATGGCGATAGACCAAGTCAACATAATGGAGGCCAGCGCCAACAGTAAGGTCGCAGGCACCCGTTCCCAGAGAAGGGAGGCGACGGAGCGGTTATAGACAAAACTCTGACCAAAATTGAGTTGGGTGATGACCTGAACTAACCAGCGCCAATATTGGACATACCAGGGCTGATCCAGCCCAAATTGAACCTTGAGTTCCTCTAGAGTTTCCGGGGAAATGCGGGGGTTTTGTTGGAGGGTGTCCAGGTAACTTCCCGGTGCTAGTTGGATGATGATAAAACTCAAGAGGGAGGTCAAGAGCAGGGTTAAGGCTCCCTGTAACAGGCGTTTCAAAACATAGAGTCGGGTTTCGTCGCTCAACAACCGACTTATCCAGGTTTCCCCTAGCCTCAAGGCCGCAAAAACAGACATCGGCGCTCCCTAATATTGCACCAAGCTAATAATAGGCACATCCGGTAATTTGCGACGCCCCTCCAGCGCCGTCAGTTCAATCACGAAGGCGAAACCGAGAATTTCGGCACCGATCCGCTCTAGCAGTTCCGCCGTGGCCTTGGCCGTGCCGCCGGTGGCGATGAGGTCGTCCACAATGAGAACGCTGTGGTGGGCCATTACCCCGTCTTGATGAATTTCCAATTTATCAGTGCCATACTCTAGGTCATACTCCACCTGGTGCACTGCCGCCGGTAATTTACCCGGTTTCCGCACCGGCACAAACCCCGCCTGAAGTTGATAGGCCAGGGGCACGCCAAATAAAAAGCCCCGAGATTCCATGCCGACGACTAAATCCGGCGCCAGCCCCTGGGCTTGGCACTGCTCCGCCAGTTGATGAAGGGTTGCCCGCAGTCCCTGGGCATCTCCGAGGAGGGGAGTAATGTCCCGAAAGACAATGCCGGGTTGCGGAAAGTCGGGAATGTCGCGAATTAGGCGCTTGAGGTCGAAGGTCATGGGGAGCGGGGGAAAAGTATCTTCGTTGTTTATAGCGCCAATTTTAGGGTTCGAGAGCGCCGCTCAAATTCTGCGGAGGTACGGTTTTCTCGACCCTTGCGTTTCGGCGCTGACCAACTTTTCAGGCTTTTTAAGAGTCAGTCTATAGGGATCATCTCAGATTTGCACAGATAAAATTCATGTTCTATTGTTTTTCCTGTGGATGGGTATCTTGCCCGTCCAGATTGCAAATCAGAGATTGGCGACAACCCCTGTGCGGGGGGACGATCTCGTAGCAAGTCCTGGGCGCTACCAGCCCAGCCGGGCCTCTTCGGGGCGCTCCCGTTTCCGTTGAGCCTCGTCTTCAAACCAAGCGATAATCTCCTCCGCTGTCAACGCCTCAACGCTCTTCTGGCAATCCTGAGCAATCAGCGCCAGTAAGTGCCAGGAGGAGAGGGTCAGACGGACGAGAAATTTTTCCGAGCGGTCTAGGGCGGCCCGCTCGACGGACTCCGATTCATCGGCGCTGAGAAAGTTAGGGGCGTCGGCCATGGCGGGAAAAAACAGAGGGAAGTTTTGTCTATGGTAAAGCTTTCGGGAAAACTGAGGTCTAAACTCCCCCTCTTGGGAGGGCGCTGGGGGGTGGATTCTAACCCTGAGACAACCCCCCCCTAACCCCTCCAAGGAGGGGAACCGGAAATATTGGATTGCGCCTTAGATATCGTGAGCCTGTCCGCATTGAACTTGGGCAATGTCATCGTTAACGCATAATCCCCCGTCCAAATTCAGGCGGGCGCTCCAGCGGGATTGGCCTACAATGAACGGCAAATTAACCCTTCAGCTTTGGGAGCGCTGTCCAGCCATGTTAACTAAAGTTCCTGCCGAGATTGAAGCCGTTATCGCCCGAGAAATTCTCGACTCCCGCGGTCGTCCCACCATTGAAGCCGAAGTCCGTCTGGAAACCGGCGCCTGCGGTATCGCCCAGGTGCCCAGCGGCGCTTCCACCGGGAGCTTTGAAGCTCATGAATTGCGGGACGACGACCCCCAACGCTACGACGGCAAGGGCGTGGCCAAGGCGGTGCGGAATGTGACGGAAAAGATCGCTCCTGCGGTGATTGGTCTCGACGCCTTTGACCAGTTGGCGGTGGATCAGGCCATGATCGATCGGGACGGCACGGCCAATAAGAAAGAGTTGGGCGCTAACGCCATCTTGGCGGTGTCTCTGGCAACGGCCAAGGCCGCGGCCGCCGAGTTAGAAATTCCCCTCTACCGTTATCTGGGGGGTCCCCTGGCCAACATCTTGCCCGTGCCGATGATGAACGTGATCAACGGCGGCGCCCACGCTGACAATAACGTGGATTTCCAGGAATTTATGATCATGCCCGTCGGCGCGCCCAGTTTTAAAGAGGGTCTCCGTTGGGGCGCCGAAGTCTTCGCCGTTCTGGGCAAAGTTCTGAAGGAGCGCAAACTCCTCTCCGGCGGAGTAGGAGACGAAGGGGGTTACGCGCCCAACCTGCAATCCAACCAACAGGCGCTGGACATTCTCCTGGAAGCCATTGAAAAAGCGGGCTACAAACCCGGCGCCGACATTGCCTTGGCCATGGACATCGCCTCCAGCGAATTTTTTGAGGAGGGCCAATACCGTTACGACGGCTCCCTCCATTCCGCTCCAGAATTTATCGACTACCAAGCCCAACTGGTGAGCCAATACCCCATTGTTTCCATCGAAGACGGCCTTCAGGAAGACGACTGGGACAACTGGGTGACCATGACCCAAAAACTCGGCGCTCAGATCCAACTGGTGGGGGATGATTTGCTGGTGACCAATCCCATTCGCCTGCAAAAATCTATTGATCTCGGCGCCGCCAACGCCATTTTGATCAAACTCAACCAAATCGGCTCCCTCAGCGAAACCCTAGATACCATTTCCCTGGCGACTCGCTCCGGCTATCGCTCCGTCATTTCCCACCGCTCCGGGGAAACGGAAGACACCACCATCGCCGACCTAGCCGTGGCCACCCGGGCGGGACAGATTAAAACCGGCTCCCTCTGCCGCTCCGAGCGGGTTGCTAAATACAACCGACTGCTACGAATTGAGGAGGAACTGGGAGATCGGGCAGTCTATGCGCCCCAGGCGGGTCTAGGGCCGAAGGCGTCTTAGAGGCTGTTTCAGGAGGGTCAATCAGCCCCGATTTGGTCCCCCCTAACCCCCCTTTGAAAGGGGGGAAAACTTCTCAAAGTCCACCTTATAAAGTGGGATTTAGGGGGATCCACGCAGAGATCTAAGATGTTTCCCAACACCCGACTATTATCTTTCCAGTAAACTAAAAGGATGGACTGCTCTGTTAGCGACCGGGAAGTCCGTCCTCCATCGTGCTGGAAGAGTCGGTTTTGGCATAGATCTTGACCACCCCGTCAGGCGGCGCCGGCCACCCCTCCAGCGGAGGGGAATTTAACACCAGTAACTCACTGCCACGATTCCCCTCCCGTGGAGGGGTGCCCCTTCGGGGCGGGGTGGTCAACCCTATCATTAACTTGCCCCCACAATGACCACGGAAAGAGAATACCAAGAGCGCCGCCGGCGCCATCCGTCCTTTCGCTCCGCCCCATTGCCCCGCCGGCGCCGGGGAAACCCCTGGGGAACCTGGGCCTGCGTTTTGTTTTTGGCCGCAGTCGCCTTTTTAACGGCCCGCCCGACTTGGTTAAACAATCAAGTTTTACCCCATCTCCTCCAGGCGTTAGCTCAGGGAGACTGGGACAAATTACCGGCGCCGCCTTCCGTCATTCTCACCAAACGGGTGGCCAACCCGACGCCCGGAGCCACCGCTGCGCTGGATACCGCTAGGGGACTGGAGTTAGACCGGGTCGCCAGCGGACTGGTTTACGAAGGCGATTCGGTGGAGGAGTTGGCTAACCGGCTTCGTCCCCACGCCCAAACGGAAGGGGAAAAGGCGCGCTTAATCTATAGCTGGATCGGTCAACACATCGGCTACGACGTTGCCCTGGCGGAGCGGAAAACCGGTCGAGATCTACGCCCTGAAACGACTCTACGGAAGAAAGAAACGATTTGTTCCGGTTACGCCTACCTTTATCAGGAGTTAGCCAAAGAACTGGGAATTGAAGCCGTGATTGTGGAAGGTTACGGCCGGGGCGGCTCCAGCCTGGTCGGCGACGACCCGGAGGTCAACCACGCCTGGAACGCCGTTAAAATCGGCACTGGTTGGCATTTACTGGACGTCACCTGGGGAGCGGGAAGCGTCAATAACGACCAATTCCAACGGCGCTATTCCCCCTACTATTTTGCGACGGCGCCGCAACAATTGATCTACAGTCATTTTCCGCGGGAGAGCCAGTGGCAACTCCTAAGCGCTCCCTATGATCGCGCCGCTTTTGACTCCCTGCCCCAGATCAGCCCCCGTTTTTTCCAGGACCGTCTGGCGTTGAACGCCCAGGTAACTTCCACCCTGACCCTAGCGGGCAACGGCTCTTTGGCCATTTCGGCGCCGGAAACCGTCCAACTCTCGGCTCAACTCAGAACCCCAGACGGAGAAGAACTATCATCCGAATACATTCTGATCCAGCGCCGGGGAACCCAAGCCACGGTCAATCTTGCGGCGCCGGGAGTGGGGGCTTTTCAGTTAATTCTCTTTAGCAAGCGCCCCCAGGAAGAGCTTTACCAACAGGCGCTAATCCTGAATCTAGAGGCCAGCAAAGCTGGAACGCCCTTTCCTACGACCTTCGGCACTTTTAACGAAAAACAGGCTTATCTCCAACAACCCCTGACCCAAACGTTGCCCCTCTACCACTCCGCCTATTTTCAGCTTCAGGTTAAGGGGGCTAGACAGGTGATGGTGCTCAATCAAGAAACCCAGGAATGGACGGCGCTGGATCGGCATGGCGATTATTTTACGGGAACGAGTCTGATTAAACCGGGCAAAACCCAAGTCTTAGCCCGTTTCGACGAGGGAAATCGCTACTGGTCGCTACTGGAATATAATTAGCTTCCGCCGACGGAATTAACAACTATGGAAAAACTTTCTGACCGTGTTCGAGTGCCGCCCTCAGCCACGGAGCCTGATTGGAGCAGAGAACACCTCAAAAAATGGTGGGAACCCAACAAACAATTAATCAAATCGCTACGGGGCTATCAAAAGTGGCAGACTCAAGGCTTGTTTGGCAAGCTCGTTAGTAAGTACTATGTTCTTTTACATCGCTTTTGGAGTATTGTCACAGGAGCCGATATCCCAATTAATTGTCAGCTATCTGGAGGACTTATCCTACGTCACCCCAACGGAGTTGTTATTAGCCCGAAGGGAACAATGATTGGCCCTAATTGTATTATTTTTCAGCAAGTTACAATTGTGAGCCATGTCAAGATAGGCGGTAACGTTTTAATTGGCGCCGGGGCTAAGATTATTCGCCCAGTTACCGTGGGCGACAATGCCCATATCGGCGCTAACGCCGTCGTGTTGCAGGACGTGCCCCCCGACTCTGTTGTGGCGGGAATTCCGGCTAAACTTATTAAGACAAGAGATGGCTCGGACAAGTCTAGCTTTGAGGATCAGAGCTTCTTGTAAGCCTAAGCTCTAACCGCCTTCCCTCACCGGTTGGGACTGCAACAGTTCCCAGCCCTCGGCGGCGATGGCCCAATCTTCCTCCGTGTGGATAATCAGGACTTTTACGGAAGAATCCGGCTCCGAAATGAGTTGATTTCGGGGCGAGCGCCGATTTTTCTCCACGTCGAGACTTAACCCCAGGAAGGCGAAATTTTGGCAGACTCGCTCTCGAATTAAGGCCGAGTTTTCCCCCACCCCGGCGGTAAAGACAAGGACGTCCAACCCTCCAAGGGTCGCCACCATTTGCCCCAAAAAACTCTGAAAACGGTGGACGTACATGTCCACAGCTAAGGTCGCTCGGGCATCGCCTTCCGCCTGAGCTTCCAAGACCGTCCGCATGTCCGCCGACCGTCCCGAAACCCCCAGCAGACCGGATTTTTTGTTGAGCAGATCATTGAGTTGGTCGGCGCTGTAGCCCTCTTCCCGCAGGAGATAGATCAAAATGGCGGGATCGATAGAGCCACTGCGGGTGCCCATCATTAACCCCTCCAGGGGGGTAAAGCCCATCGTGGTATCTACACACTGCCCGTTGGCGACTGCGGCCAGGGAAGCGCCGTTGCCGATGTGGCAGGTGACTAATTTCAGACTTTCCAGGGGTTGCTCCAAAATTCGGGCCGCCTGTTGAGCGCAGTAGCGGTGGCTGGTGCCGTGGAAGCCGTAGCGCCGGATGCCCTTTTCCGTCAGCGCCCAGGGCAGGGGATAATCGGCGGCGGCGGGAGGAATGGTGCGGTGAAAGGCGGTGTCGAAGACGGCGAATTGAGGCACGGCGCCGAGGGTCTGTTCAATGGAGTCCATCCCCTCTAGGTGGGCGGGGTTATGGTTCGGCGCAAGAGGTACGAGGCGAGCGATAGTGGCTTTCACCTCGGGGGTAATCCAGGTGGATTGGCTATAGTCGGTGCCACCGTGAACCACCCGATGACCCACCGCCGTAATGTCTTTTAAATCATCTAAAACAGCGCTGTCGCCCTCCACTAGGGTGTTTAACATCTGGGCCACGCCCCCAATCCGGTCGCCGCTATCGAGGTCGAACCGGCGCTTTTGCCCATTGGCTTCCACAGTTAAAATCCCCCGGCCCGCTTCCACCGTCCAATCGATAAAGCCCTCCCAGAGTGGATCGGGAACGGCGCTGGGCAAACTCTCGGGGGAGAGAGCGTAGAGGCAACTTTTCTGACTACTAGACCCGGCGTTAAGGACTAAAATTTTCATAAAACCCTTCTAGGACGTGTCATCAATTATTAGGATTGACTTTTAGGATATCATGTGCATGGGATTCACTTGAGAAGATAACCAGCGATGGTGATAAGACGCTACGCTTTACGAGATGATCCCTGGGAACAAATCAAAGATGTGTTGCCGGGATGTCAAGAAACAGCAGGAGTTACAGCCAAAGATAACCGTCTGTTTGTAGAGGCAGTGTTGTATCGCTATCGCACTGGGATTCCTTAATGATTGACACCACGATTGTGCGCACTCATCAGCAAAGATGCTACGGTCTGGGCTGAATAAGTCATTGATCGTCGAATTAACCGGACTTTCCCCGGCGGAAGTAGAAGCATTAGCATCCTTCTGAAATCGGCATCCTACCGATGACCGCCGGCACCGCTTTTATGACCGGGGGCATCTGGTGGAAGAAAAAACGGGCCGGCGCCAAGATTTCGGACTTTGTTGCCAACAAATAAAAACGAATGAGATCCCCTCTAAAGAGATCAGCCGGTGTTGCGCATCCCCGCGGCGATGCCGTTAATGGTTAACAGCGCCCCCCGCAGGAGTTCCTCCTTGGAATAGCGCCGATAACGTACCCCGTTAGCCTCCGCTTCCTGGGTCACAGTCCGCAGGCGCTTGAGGAGGGAAATTTGCAACAGCCCTAGGGGCACGATGGTACGATTGCGGAGATGGACGGATTGTTGCAGGCCGGGGTCGTTTTCCAACAGTTCCCGGTTCCCTGAAATTTGCAGAGCCAACTGGCAGGTCAACTGGTACTCTTGGACAATTTGTTGGAAAATGCGCTCAAAGCGGGCCTGGTCCTCCGGTTTGGCCAACTCCTGGATATACTGAGCGGCGATGCTCAGATCCACCTTCGATAAGGTCATTTCCGCCTTGGAAATCACCATGTTAAAGAAGGGCCATTTGAAATAGAAATACCGCAGAAGTTTCAGATTTTTCACCGGGTCCTGTTCAATGAAGTGCTGGAGCGCCGAGCCGACTCCATACCAAGCTGGTAGGAGGAAGCGGGATTGAGTCCAGCTAAAAACCCAGGGAATGGCCCGCAGGGTGCTCAGATCCCGTTTGCCGTCCTTGCGGCGGGCCGGACGGGAGCTAATTTGTAATTCGCTGATTTCCGGGATCGGGGTCACGGAGAGAAAAAAGTCCAAAAAGTCTGGATCTTCATAGATCAAACTCCGATAAACCCGCCGGGAGGAACTCGCCAGCTCCTCCATAATCCGGTTCCAGGGTTCGATATAGTCAAAACTGCTCTTGAGCAAGCTGGCCTGGATCACCGCCGTGGTCAGGGTTTCCAGGTTATAGAGCGCCAACTCCGGTAGGGAGTATTTGGAGGCTAAGACTTCCCCCTGCTCCGTGATTTTAATGCGCCCGTTCACTGTCCCGGCGGGTTGGGCCAAAATGGCTTTATAGGCCGGCCCACCGCCCCGACCCACGGAGCCGCCCCGACCGTGGAAAAGCCGCAGGATTAAGCCGTATTTCTGAGCCACGGCGTAGAGCGCCTTTTGGGCCTTATGAATTTCCCAGTTACTGCTCAAAAACCCCGAATCTTTGTTGCTGTCGGAGTAACCCACCATCACCTCTTGCAGGTTCGGCGGCGTCAAGGCCCCCGCGCCGGGGGGAGAGAGACGAGCGCCGTCGGGATTTTCTAGGTAAGCGAGGGCTTCGTAACTCCCCGCCAGGGCCGCTCGGTAGAAGGGGAGGGAAAATAAGGTTTCCATAATCCCCGGTGCGTTCTTCAAATCCTCCACCGTTTCAAAGAGGGGCACAATGCGGAGCGCCGCGGCGCTGGTGGCGGGGTCGTAGAGTCCGGCTTCCTTGGCTAGCAGTAAGACCTCCAGCACGTCGCTGGCGTCGTTGGTCATGCTGATAATGTAGGTGTGGCAAATTTCGGCGCCAAACTCCTGTTGGAGATGGCGTAGGGTTCTCAGGGTTTCGATGGTTTCCTTCGTCCGTTCCGAAAAGGGTGTTTCCTGGGGGATGAGGGGCCGCCGGGTTTGCAGTTCCATCCCCAGCCACTCCAGTTTTTCGGCCTCCGAGAGTTGGTCGTAGGGACAGGCGAGAACCCCCATATAGGCGGCCACTTCGGCGATGGCTTCGGCGTGCCGGGAGGATTCCTGGCGAAAATCCAACTGAGCCAGATTAAAGCTATAGACCTCCACCTGGGTAATCAAGCTTTCCAGTTCTGAGCAGGTTAACCCGGTCTCCTGAAGGTTGCGCTGGATCAGCTTTAACTCCTCCAGAAAGGCCTGCCCGGTTTCGTAATGTTGGCTATTGGCCCGATGGCTGAGGAGTCGGCGCTCGTCGGGATTTTTTAGCCGTTGATTGCGCAGAAGGGTGTTTTGTAGGCGCTCTTCGATATAGGCCAACTTCATCCGGTAGGGTTCCTGCCGGAAGCGGAGGGAGACCTCTTCGTAAATATGGGGCAGTTCAATCCGGTCCCGCTCTAGGGAATCCAGCAATTCCTGGGAGACCTTGCACCAGTGGAGGGAGGGGCTGAGGATGGCCGTTAGCTCTTCTAGAGAATGAATATATTTATTGAGTACCATACCCCGTTGGTAACAGGCGGTTTGCCAGGTCACCTCCGGGGTGACAAAGGGGTTGCCGTCCCGGTCTCCCCCGACCCAGGAGCCGAAGTAACAAAAGTTGGCCTTGGGCGTTCTCAGGCGGGGAAAGGCTTCCTTCAGGGCTTGTTGGAGCCGTTTAGCCAGTTCCGGCGCCGCGTCGAAGAGGACTTCGTCAAAGTAGTGGAGGGAGTAATCTACCTCGTCTAAGACCGTGGGCTTAAATTGATGGAGTTCGTCAGTCCGCCACCAAAAGCGAATTTCCTCCATTAACTGCTCCGTGACGGCCTTGGCGTCCCAATGGTTGAGCCAGTCCGGGCGAGCCAAAAGGGCTTCGAGTTGATCCAATTTTCCGAGAATCCGGTCGATGCGCCGTTGCTTGTGGCGGATGGTGTGGCGAACGATTTCCGTGGGGTGAGCGGTGATCACTAAACGAATGTCCAGTTGATCTAGGAGGCGCTGGATTTGTTGAGGCGGCACATTCAGGCGCTTGAGTTCCTGAAACAGCCAAGCGAAGGTGCCGATCTGGAGGTTGGCCCCCTCCTCTTCCCCCAGGCTCTTGCGGAGCACGCTGACTTCAATGGGGGGAGCACCCCCTTCCTCGGCGCCCATTTCGTCCCAAAATTTGGCCTGTTGGGGATTGTCCCGGCGGTATTCCCCTTTCCACTGTTCGTAGTGTTGCTCGACGATATTGATTAACTGGAAATACAAGGCAAAGGCCCGAGCGGAGCGGATGGCATCGTTCAGTTCCAGGCGCTCGATCCGCTCCGTAATCCGCTGGCGCAGGGTAGGGGAGGCGATTTTTTGCCCGCTCTCTTCTCCCCCGGTGCCTTCGGCGGCGCTGTGGGAGCGCAGTTCCGTTAAGAGATCGACTAACTCCTGACCGCACTCGCTCTGGAGCACCCTTTCCCAAAGTTCCTCCACCAATTGCAGGCGGTCGTGGAGCACCGATTCCTTCATTCCGCCGGCGCTGGTAAAGGGATCTGCCCCGGTGGCCGGATTGATCTGGGGAATGGGGGAAGCGGAATAAAGAGCCGGACTCATGGCGACCTCAATCGGAATGAACAAGGAATCGGCGAAGGGGTTGGGCGCCCAGCGCCGTCTCTGCCTACATTGCCCAGGCTAGCGACGGCTCTCCTAATTTTTCAATCAGAAGCGACCGCGGATACAACGGAGGACAGAGGGGGATTTAGGTAAAATCTACACCATTTTATCGGTCTGAAAGCTTTCTCTCGGTGTATAAACCATCACCTAAAATCAGGAAACGGGGATATTTAGCCCCCAAAACGGCGCTAGGCTCGGGAGTCCGGGAAAAAGTGTTGCTTCGCCACCGCCCAGGGGGAGCAGTCCCAGGTATCAATATGGGCGACAATCTGACCGGCGCTGTCCAGTTCTAAACGGGTCTGGCCGCTAATGGCGATTCGGGGGCGCCAAGGCAGGGGCGAAGTCCAAATTAACGTCCAGCGGGTCTCGATGACGGCGTCGGCTCCTTGAATGTGATGGAGTCGCAGATCAATGTCGGTAAACCAGCGCCCCATAAAGGCGATCATCTGCTTATAACGCTCCACCCCCCGAAATTCCGTCAGAGGGTCTTTAAAATAGACGATTTCGGCGTAGAGATCGTAGCTTTGAGCTTCGGGAAAGCGCCGATAATCGGATTGGAGGATTTCAATAATGTTGGCTATTTCCATGTTGACAAAGTAGTTTTTATTTATTGTCTAATTGAAAGCTGGGACGGGGAGCAAAGGCTAAATTTCCCTTTTATCCCCCAAGTTTAGTATCAAAAGATACAAATTAGCAGGAAGCAACTCTCTAGGATGGGAAGGCTGAAGTGCCATAGCTAACCGTCTAAAGTTTTAAGGAGTACCGATGACCAAGACCCCCCAGGATGTTTTGAAGTGGATTCAAGACGAAAAAATCCAGATTATTGATTTAAAGTTTATTGATACCCCTGGAATTTGGCAACACTGTTCTTTCTACTACGACCAGTTAGACGAAAGTTCCTTTGTTGACGGCATTCCCTTTGACGGCTCCAGCATCCGGGGCTGGAAGGCCATCAACGAGTCTGATATGTCCATGGTGCCGGATCCCAACACCGCTTGGATTGATCCCTTTTGCAAAGAAAAAACCCTGAGCCTGATTTGCAGTATTAAAGAGCCGCGCACCGGGGAGTGGTATAACCGCGACCCCCGCACCATCGCCGCCAAAGCGGTGGAGTACCTCCAGCAAACGGGTCTAGGAGACACGGTTTACATCGGCCCCGAGGCGGAGTTTTTCATCTTTGACGACGTGCGCTTCGACCAAACTGAAAACAGCGGCTATTATTTCATGGACAGCGTCGAAGGGCGCTGGAATAGCGGCGCCATCGAAGAGGGGGGCAACCTCGGCTATAAACCTGGCTATAAACAGGGCTATTTCCCGGTGGCGCCGACGGACACAGCCCAGGATATTCGCACGGAAATGCTTCTGACCATGGCGGCCTGCGGCGTGCCCATCGAAAAGCACCACCACGAGGTGGCCTCCGGCGGTCAGAACGAACTGGGGATTAAATTCGACACCCTAGTCAACGCGGCGGACAACTTGATGATCTATAAATACGTCATCAAAAACGTCGCCAAAAAGTACGGCAAAACCGTCACCTTCATGCCCAAGCCCATTTTCAACGACAACGGCTCCGGCATGCACACCCACCAATCCATTTGGAAAGACGGTCAACCCCTCTTCGCCGGGGATAAATATGCGGGTCTGAGCCAAATGGCGCTGTGGTACATCGGCGGTATCCTTAAACACGCCCCGGCGCTGTTGGCGCTCACCAACCCCACCACCAACTCCTACAAGCGCCTAGTGCCCGGTTTTGAAGCGCCGGTGAACTTAGCCTACTCCCAGGGCAACCGCTCCGCCTCCGTGCGGATTCCCCTCTCCGGGACGAACCCCAAGGCCAAACGCTTAGAGTTCCGGTGCCCCGACGCCACTTCTAACCCTTACCTAGCCTTTGCGGCCATGCTTTGCGCCGGCATCGACGGCATTAAAAATCAGATTGACCCCGGCGAGCCGTTGGATGTGGATATCTACGACCTCAGCCCAGAAGAGTTGGCTAAGGTGCCCTCCACCCCCGGCTCCCTCGAAGCGGCGCTGGAGTGTTTGGAAAAAGACCACGGCTTCCTCACCGACACCGGCGTCTTTACCACCGACTTCATTGAAAGTTGGATTGAGTACAAACTCGACAACGAAGTCAACCCCATGCGTCTGCGTCCCCATCCCTACGAGTTCTCTCTCTACTACGACTGTTAAGATCAGCCCGTTTAATCCCCCCTAACCTTCGCTAGAAAGGGGGGCGCTAACCGGAGCCTGTTCATGATTCACTTAGGCCTGCTATGGTCTAAGATTCAGTTTTGTGTCCCTCTCCACTGATCGCCTTTTGTTCGGAGGGGTCAATACCAACTCCCGTGTCTTTAACCGTAATAAGCGCCTTGCCGTCCCTGAGGGTTAGCCCCACCTGAACCAGTACCCCAGGCGGGGTATATTGAAGGGCGTTGGCGGCGCGCTTAGTTTTTGAATCGGCGCATTACAGACAAGCCCCCGTAGAATTTGATCTGCGACCAGCAGGCTAAATGTAACCCCTGCCAGAGAGAGGCCAGCCCAGTGGAGGATGGGGAGGTCGTAGTTTCGGACTTGGAGTTTGTTATAGCTCAAGACAACACTGGTTAAAAATAGCAGGAGAGTCGCCAGAACAGCCATGAGGATCTGAAGATCAAACATAGTGCTCTCAGTTCGGCGCCCCTAATTTTGAGTTGATATCCAACGCCGTTGCTACCCTAGTCGTGGATAGTCGTTCTCTACCATTGCTAACCGTCAGGGGCGTTCAAGCGATGAAAATTCTAGCCCATACTCTAACCCATCAGCGCCGATTCTGGGTTCTGTTAGCCTTAGCAGGTTTTATCGGCGCAACCGCCGGCGCCGGGGTTCTCTGGCGGCGCTGGCAAAACAGCGGGCGGCCCAAGCCTCTGCCCCAAGATCCCCAAATTCAAGTCTATTTTAACCAGAATCAAGCCCAGGGTGCCGATTACCGAGAAGCGGAGAGGGGGATTCGGCGCCGGGGGGATAATTTAGAAGACCTGATTTTAAAAACGCTGGACTCGGCGGCGACCAGCATTGATCTGGCGGTGCAGGAGTTGCGTTTGCCCCGTATCGCCCGGAAGTTAGTCGAAAAACACCAACAGGGGGTTAAAGTGCGGGTGGTGTTAGAGCATCAATACAATAGCCCAATTCAAACGGCGCCGGCGGGGGGAGAAAAGGAAGGAGAATCGGACAGATCTCAGGATTTAGTGGCCTTCATTGACCAAAACGGAGACGGCCAGATCGGCGCTGAAGAAAGTCGGGCCAGGGACGCGGTGCAAATTTTGCGGGACGGACAAGTTCCCCTCATTGACGACCGGGAGGACGGCTCCAAGGGCACGGGCTTAATGCACCATAAATTTATCGTCGTCGATGGCCAAACCTTGATTGTCACCTCCGCTAACTTTACCCCCAGCGACCAACATGGGGATTTTTTAAAACCAGAGACCCGGGGCAACGCCAATAATTTTTTGTTAATCAACTCGCCCCAACTGGCCCAAATTTTCACCCAAGAGTTTAACTTTCTCTGGGGAGACGGCCCCGCAGGTGCTAAAAATAGTCTTTTTGGTATTAATAAACTACAACGAGCGCCGCAAACCATAGCCGTGGGGCAAGGATGGGCGACGGTGAAATTTTCCCCGGATTCCCGCAAGGTTCCCTGGGGAGAGACCAGCAACGGTTTAATCGCCCGCTATTTAAACGCCGCCGAAAAATCCGTTAACCTCGCCCTCTTTGTCTTTAGCGAACAGCGCCTAGCGGATACCCTTCAGGCTCCCTTCCGGCGCGGCGCCGGGGTTAAGGCCCTGATTGACCCCGGTTTTGCCTATCGCTACTACAGCGAGGGTTTAGATTTATTGGGCGTGACCCTGTTGGAAAAATGCCGCCCGGAGGCGGAAAATCAGCCCTGGCCATACCCCAGCCAGTTTGTGGGCATTCCGGCGCTGGCGGAGGGGGATAAACTCCACCATAAATTCGCCCTGATTGATAACCAAACGGTGATTACCGGTTCCCACAACTGGTCGCCCTCAGCCAATTTACAAAACGACGAAACGGTCTTAATTATTCAAAATCCCACCGTCGGCGCCCATTATCAGCGGGAATTTGAGCGCCTAGCGGCGGAGGCGGAATGGGGCGTTCCCTCCTGGGTGCGGCGGAAAATTGAGGATCAGCAAAAAACCTGCGCTCTGCCCTCTTCGGCGCCGTTAAAAGCCGCTTCCCCCACCGTTAATCTCAACAGCGCCGGCCAAAAGGAACTGGAATCCCTCCCAGGCATCGGCCCCCGCTTAGCTCAACGGCTGATGGAGGCCCGCCAACAACGCCCCTTTACTGGACTAGAGGATCTGGAGCGGGTGCCGGGGTTTAAAAAAGGAAAAATCGAGGCGCTGAGGGGTCGGGTGACTTGGTAAGGGATCTGATGTTGGCATAGTCGAGACTTTGTGTATAATAGCGATACAAAATTTGACCCTTCCGGCCATGGAGCAATTACTTACCCAGAATCGGCCCCTAGCGGCGGTCTTTCGTCGTTTGGGCAACGAGGCTTTCCCCCCCGTGGTGGAATCCTTTGAGCGCAGTAAAACTATTTTTTTCCCCGGAGACCCCGCGGAACGGGTCTATTTTTTGCTCAAAGGCGCCGTTAAACTCTCCCGAGTCTATGAGGCGGGGGAGGAAATTACCGTGGCGCTCCTGCGGGAAAATAGCGTTTTTGGGGTCTTGTCCCTGATTACGGGGCAACGCTCCGACCGTTTTTACCACGCCGTGGCCTTTACGCCGGTGCAACTGCTCTCAGCGCCGATTGAGCAGGTGGAGCAGGCGCTTAAGGAGCACCCGGATCTGTCGATGCTGATGCTTCAGGGCTTATCCTCCCGCATCTTGCAGACGGAAATGATGATCGAAACCCTGGCCCACCGGGATATGGGATCGCGGTTGGTGAGCTTTTTGCTGATTCTCTGCCGGGACTTTGGCATTCCCACCCCGGAAGGGATTCGCATTGACCTGAAACTCTCTCACCAGGCCATCGCCGAAGCCATCGGCTCCACCCGGGTGACCGTGACCCGTCTTTTGGGAGACTTGCGGGAAGGGGAGATGATTTCCATTTACAAGAAAAAAATCACCGTCCATAACCCTGTGGCACTGAGTCAACAGTTTACCTAACCCGAATTTATGACCAGCGCCTATATTCTGGTTGCGGCGGTCTTAATCCTTGGGGGAGTGATCGCCGCCCTCGGGGATCGCCTGGGTAGTAAGGTGGGCAAGGCCCGTCTGCGGCTCTTTAATCTCAGACCCAAGCAAACGGCGGTTCTGCTGACGGTGTTAACCGGAATTTTGATCGCCGCCTCCACCCTCGGCGTCTTATTCACCCTCAGTAAATCTCTCCGGGAAGGGGTTTTTCGCCTGGACGATATTCTCAAGCAACTGCGGCTGGCCCAAGCTGATCTAGACCGGGCCAGTCGAGATAAAAGCGCCATCGAAGCGGAACTGAAGGACGCCCGGCGCCGGCAGGCGGAAGTCCAACAACGGAGTCGAGAGATTAACGCCAACTACGTTCAAGCCTTGGGTAAATTGCGACAGGTGCTTCAGGATTCTCGGCGCCTACAGGGGGAAGTCAAGACCTTAACGGAGGAGCAAGCGCGACTGCGACAACAAAAGGAAATTCTCTCCGCCGAAGCGGCTCAACTGCAAGCTCAAGTCAAGGAACGGGACCGGGAACTGGATCTACGTCAAGCCCAAGTGCGATTGCGGGATCAAGAATTGCGCAAGCGTCAAAGTAAAATCGCCCAGCAGGATCAAATCCTGGCGGAGCGGCAACGGCGCTTGCAGGATCTCGCGGGTCAACGGCGCCGGTTAGCGGGGGAAATTCAGCAACGGGACCAGCGCATCGCCCAACTCGACCGGGACATCGCCAGTAAAGACGGCAATCTTCGGCAACGGGAGCGCCAACTACAGGAATTAGAGCAGGAGTTGGCCTTTTTAAATCGCGAAGTGGAGACTTTAGAGCGTTATTACCAAGATTACCAAGATTTGCGGGAGCGGCAAATCGCCCTGGTGCGGGGTCAAGTTCTGGCCTTCGGTGCCTTTCGGGTGGTGGATCCCCAGGGGGCGTTGCAGGCGGTGGACGAACTCTTGCGCCAAGCCAATCGCAACGCCCTGAAGGCGACCCGTCCTCCTGGAACCCCGGCGCCAGCGGAACCCATTGTCCTGATTACCAAGGCCCAGGTGGAGCAGTTGGCGCGACAACTGCAAACGGGAGAAGATTATGTGGTGCGCGTCCTCTCGGCGGGAAATTACGTCCAGAATGAACAGGAAATTCGGGTTTTTGCCGATGTGGCGCCGAACCGAGAGGTCTTTCGGGAAGACGAAGCCATCGCCACCATTTCTATGGATCGGTCTAACTTTTCCGAAGAGGATATCCAAAAGCGCCTCGAATACTTGCTGGCCGCAGCCCAATTCCGAGCCAGACGGGAAGGGGTTTTGGGCAATATCCAGGTGGAGGACGGCCGGATTAAAACCCTGATTCAATTTGTGGAAGACATTAGCCAAACGGAGGAGCGTCCCGACGAAATTCGGGTTGTGGCCGCGGCCCC
>JBKCES010000018.1:0-3262 GCA_046304295.1 Cyanobacteriota bacterium
ATCTCGGCGCCGGGTAACTCATTAAGATTCATGATTGTTTTTCTTCTGGCAGATCTTCAAAACGTTGAATGAAGTTTTCGACTCTGCTTCTGAGTATATCAGGGTTCAGAGAAGGAAACCGGATTAGTTCAGGTACAATCGCCTCAAAGCAATCCCGTAGCTTGCTCAAAGAGAATAATTTCTGTGTGTACATCGCTTCAACTTTTGGCTCTTATGAGTTTATAGCATTTACAACTGAGTCGTGAATAAAGTCCATGCTAGCCCTTTACCCATCTGGGTTTTAAGGCAGGAGGGGTTTACATCTCACATGTAAATGCTATACTATGGTTGACAAAAAAGCGCCGGATAACAATAGCGCCGCATCGTCGGAATCTACGATCATATTCCCCAACTTATCCGATAAAAGCGCCGTACTGCTAGGCGGCGCTGTTGGCATTCCACTTAGACCTATAGCTTCAATTAATGAGCATGGTGCGTTCCCAAAAATCTATTGGTGGAGCAGTAAGAGTCACATTAGGGAACACACGCTACATTGATGACGATCGAACTATAGAATAAAGCAAGATGCGTTATGCCAAACTAACGCATCACAATTTAGATTAAAGTAGTTTTAAAGGGTGAAAGGTTCGTGGGATGCACCCTACAAGATCGGCGATCGCTTAGGCTGGCTACACATCGGCAGAGGTAATTTGGAGCATCGGATGCAAGCACAAGCCATGAATATAAATAGTAGCATTGATGTCATTGATTTTATACGCTAATATCTTCCAACTCATAGATATCACCACTTTTTACTTTGGTGAGCACGAGCAAAAGAGCATGAGAGTACTTATGTGTCTGCCCTTTAGAGCCAGACTTAATAGCAATATGGTACTTATTATCAGTCGCTTTAAGATCAATCCCCTTTTCTTGCTTAACCCTTTGAATAAGTTTGTGCGCATGATGCCATATTGATTGTGGATCGCCAGAATAACCTAAAGCTTCTGAAAGTTGACTCATGGTGAAGGGGAAATTTGCGTTTACAGCGGCAGGATCATCTAAAGTCGCAATACCATAAATTGTTGCAAGGTGGCCCTGTTCATTTGCAATTCTCTCAAGAGTATCATAGTTGACTTCCACTGATCGACTTGGAATGTCACGACGAACTAGGTTATAAGTTCTTGATAACAGAGCACGTAGTAATTTAGGGTTGACTGATTGTAGAGGGTTTCCATTAGCTAAAGCTTCGTAAACCCACTGAAAGCTATTAGCATGAATTGATCTAACACGAATACCTCTCTCTTCACTAACAGGGATTATTCGTTCTCGGGGAGGTGATTCAGTTAAAATATCACGAGACCACTCAAGTATAAAAATGTTTGGTATAAGTTTGTTTTCGGGAGACAAAACTTCGTCAATATCAGAAAGAATCGATCTAATGTTTGGATCTTCGGCACTATATCCCATGAACACTAATGGGTGTTCGGCAAAATAAGTAAGCAATTTTGCACCTAGGTACTTTTTCTTTCGAGTGAAATCATCATAGTCCTGATCGGTAAGGATTAACGAGCTTGGGTCTGATTCACAGCCATGAATCTTTAAAATTTCGCCGATACTGCTATAGTTTGCGCTCAGTATTTTTTGTCCAATCACGGGACTATAGTCCTTGAATAAAAATTCCAATAGTCGATCGTAATTAGTGGTAATTATAGCATGTGGTTGAAGAGATTTAAATGCAATAACTTCTTCGTTGCTATTTATCTGATTGAATTCTGAGACTTTTTGATCCAGAAGTTCTCTCAAGTAAATTGAGACTTGATATTTAAGATAAATTTCTGCAGGTTGTGAGGCATCAAAAAACTCATCGGGAAATTGAGAACGACCTTCCCCCCAAGCCCACTCCTTATATTTTTCAGCAAAAACAGAACCGACTTTTGGCAAAGATTTATGGCTTTGCTTATAATACGCAAATTCTTTATCAATGCAAGGGCATTTCTCTGCCATCTTGGATAGTAGATCTTCCCAACCAGGCGTGCCAAGATAGCGACGTGATATCCCCGAACCTATAAACAGTATTGGCTGACACCCCATACTATCTATACAGGTAATCAAGTCGTCGGTTACTTGATCTTCATACTCTTTGAGGTCAAAGCTCATACAACCTAATCCTAATCGTCAGACTATTGTACTGCAAATAACCCCCTTTGTGCAGAACAGCCAGCGCCGACAGACACCAACTTCAGAAACTATAGCGCCGATTTCCCGACCCGACACCACTCCGTAACAAAACTTTAGGGAACAGCGCCGTTAACCGGCGAGAAGACTCGCAACCGGGGAAAGAGCTATAGTGGGGGGAAAAACTGGGCGGGGGCTAAGCATGAAATTTGTCGAGGAATACCGAGCGCCGGAACGCATCCAAAAGGTGGCAGAAGAGTTGGGGCGACTGGTGACCCGTCCCTGGACGGTGATGGAAGTCTGCGGCGGCCAGACCCACGCCATTGTTAAGTATGGGATCGACCAGATGCTGCCGCCGGAGGTGACCCTGATTCACGGCCCCGGTTGTCCGGTCTGCGTCACCTCCACCGCGTTAATCGACCAGGCGCTGGAAATCGCCCGGCAACCGGATGTCATTTTCTGCTCCTTTGGGGATATGTTGCGGGTGCCGGGGAGCGAGACGGATTTGTTGGCGCTCAAGGCCCAGGGCTCCGATGTTCGGATCGTTTACTCCCCCCTCGACTGTTTAAAACTGGCGGAGAGCCATCCCGAGCAAACCGTGGTCTTTTTTGGCGTCGGCTTTGAAACCACGGCGCCGGCCACGGCCATGGCGGTCTATCAAGCCAAGGCCCGGGGGTTAAAGAATTTCTGTCTGCTGGCGGCCCATGTCTTAGTTCCCCCGGCGCTGGAGGCTCTGCTCTCGGCGCCGGAAAATCGGGTGCAGGGTTTTTTGGCGGCGGGCCATGTTTGTACCGTCATGGGCTATCAGGACTACCATCCTATTGCTGAAAAATATCAGGTTCCCATTGTGGTGGCGGGGTTTGAACCCCTGGATATTCTTCAGGGTCTCTACGCCTGTCTGGCCCAACTGGAGCGGGGAGAAAGTTTCTGCGACAATCAATATCGGCGCTCGGTGCAACCCCAGGGCAACCCCCAGGCCCAGGCCTTAATTCGGGAAGTCTTTACCCCCGTGGATCGGGAGTGGCGGGGTCTGGGCGTCATTCCCCAAAGCGGTTGGGCCCTAGCGCCGGAATACAAACCTTGGTGCGCCTTGGAACGCTTCGAGACG
>JBKCES010000019.1:0-3799 GCA_046304295.1 Cyanobacteriota bacterium
GGAAGGGGGTTAATCCGGCCCGGAAAAACGGGTTTCTCGGGAGGCTAAACGGGCTTTGCCGGAGCGTGCCCAGTCTTGAAGAAATTGCACTTGCTCCGGCGCCGTGCGGGCTAGGGGCACGACCTGGCTGGCGGCTTCGAGGATGTCTTCGGGGGTGAAGTCGCGGTTTTGGCTAAAGCCGATGTGCATGGCTTCTATGAGAATTTGCTCGATTTCGGCGCCGGAAAAATCGGGGGTTTCATAGGCTAAGCGCTTCAGGTCGTACTGACGCAGATTGTGGGGGCGCAGTCGGGATAAGTGGACGTTGAAAATGGCTTCCCGTTCCCTTTCCGTGGGCAGGCCGACGAAGAAGAGTTCGTCAAAGCGCCCTTTACGGAGGAGTTCCGGCGGTAGGGTTTGAATGTTATTGGCGGTGGCGACAACGAAGACGGGGGAGGTTTTTTCCGAGAGCCAGGTGATAAAGGCGCCGAAGACTCGGCTGGTGGTACCGCCGTCGCCCCGGCCCTCGACGCCGGCGAAGGCTTTATCAATTTCGTCGATCCAAAAGACGCAGGGCGCTAGGGCTTCCGCCAGGTTGATCATCTGACGGGTGCGGGCTTCCGATTCTCCCACCAGTCCCCCAAAGAGGCGTCCGACGTCCAGCCGCAGGAGGGGCAAGTGCCAATGGTGGGCGATGGCCTTGGCGGTGAGAGATTTGCCAGTGCCCTGAATCCCTGCGAGCAGTAAGCCCCTGGGGTAGGGCAGGCCGTAGCTTCTGGCCCGTTCGCTAAAGGCCCCGCCCCGGCGAAGCAACCATTCTTTGAGGTTATCTAAACCGCCGATGTCGGTGATTTGCTCCTTGGCGGGGTAGTAGTCCAAAATTTGGGTCTGGCGGATGGACTGGCGCTTTTCTTCGAGGATTAACTCCACGTCCCCGGCGGCGATTTGCCCCCCCTGGGCGAGGCAACGGGTTAGAACCCTTTGAATGCGCTCTAGGGATAAGCCCTGGGCGGCCCGGGCCAGATCGTCCAATAACTCCGGCGCTAGGGTTTGAGCGCCGAGTAAGTTTTGAATGGCGGTCTTAATTTCTCCATTATTCGGGAGGGGAAAATCTAAAACCGTGATCACTTCCGTCAGTTCCTGGGGGATCTGCACCTGGGGTGCCAGCAGAATAATATTTTTGGGTTGACTTTTAAGTTGCCGGGCTAAATTACGCAGTTTGCGGGAGACGGAAATATCCTCTAAAAAGCGCTGAAAGTCCCGGAGAATAAATACCCCAGCCACGTTGGGGGGCAATTTTTCTATCAACTCCAAGGCTTGTAAGGGATTGCGTTTACCGGCGCCGTCGCTGTTGGGATTGCCCTGGTAGCCCTCCACAAAATCCCAGTAGTAAATTCCCGGCTTCCCCACCCGTTCTCCGCAGGCAGAAATGGCGCTTTCCACCCGCTCTTCCTCTAGGGTCGGGATATAGATCAGGGGATAGCAGGCCCGGAGCAAAAGCTCTAATTCTTCAGCGAAGGACATGACTTCTAGTCGGATTCACAGTTCTGAAAGACATCACTAGCGGTCTCTGACTCCCCTTCTCCCTCCTTCGGCTACGCTCAGGGAACGGGAGAAGGGGCTGGGTAATACCCTGAGCGCAGGGGATGAGGGCAAATCAAAGACTATTCTTCTTTGCGACCCGCAGGCGGCGCCGGTAATCCCCCCGAGGGAGCGCTCTGGGTGGAGGTGGAGGTCTCGGCGGGACGGCTGGCCACGCTCCGACGACGGCGCCGGGAACTACGGCGAGGCGTTTCTTCGGTATTTTGAACGCTTTCCTGACTGCGGCGGGAGCGCCGACGACGGCGCCGGGGTTGAGTTTCCGCAGTTCCGGTTTCGTAACGAGAAGAGCGCCGCCGAGTAGAAGTTTGACCTTCCGGCGCTCCGACAATGGCCAGATCAACAGTGCGAACCTTAATCGGTTCCGCCTTAATGCTAGGTTTCCGTCGGTAAAGATTCTTCGGCTCGGCGGGAAAATACTCCGCCTTCATGCCTTCGGTGGCCTCCCGCATGAATTTGCCCCAAATTAAAGCGGCGGTGGCACTGGCGCCGCGGGTGGGTTTGTTGTTGTCGTTGCCGAGCCAGACCCCCGTCACCAGTTGGGGAATGTAGCCGATGAACCAAAGGTCTCGGGCTTCGTCGGAGGTGCCGGTTTTCCCCGCCACCTGGCGGCCGGGCAGTTGGGCTGGACCGCCGGTGCCGGAGGTGACCACGCTCCGCATCAGGGAGGTCATAATGGCGTTGCTGTCGGGGTCCAGCGCCGTTGTTTGTTGGTGTTTGGGTAAATAGAGGGGCAGGCCCTTGGCGTTGAGCACCTTTTGGACGGCGAAGGGCTGGACGTGAACCCCGTTTTTCGCAAAAGTCCCGTAGGCGCTGGTCATCTCTAGGGGCGTCATCTCCCAGGCGCCGAGGGCGATAGAGTAGGTGGGTTCGATTTTGGATTCAATGCCCATTTTGCGGGAGAGGGCGATGACGGGATTCCAGCCCACGTCTAGGAGCAAACGCACCGCCACAATGTTGACGGAGTTGGTCAGCGCCTCCCGCAGGGACATAGGGCCGCCCCGGTAGGTGTCGCCGTAGTTTTCCGGTTTGTAGGCGCCGATGGCCAAGGGTACGTCGGGGTAGGATTTGTTGGGGGAAATGCCGGAGGCAATGGCCGCGGCGTAGAGGATGGGTTTAAAGGTGGAGCCGGGTTGGCGCTTAGCCTGGGTGACCCGGTTAAACTGGCTCTTGCCGTAGTCCGTCCCCCCCACCATGGTTTTAATAGCGCCGGTGCGGGGATCGAGGGACACCAGCGCCGCCTCGGAAAAGCCCTGGTAGCCGCCGTAGCGTTTCACGGAGCGTTGGACAATCTCCTCCGCTTCGGTTTGCCAACGGGAATTGAGGGTGGTGGTTACCACCACGCCCCCGGCCTGGAGGTCGGCTTTTTTAACTTTTCGCTCCAGTTCCTTGAGAATATAGTCGGTAAAAAAGGGCGCCAGACGGTTAAAGCGCTTGAGGGGGCTGGGTTTCAGGGTGAGGGGTTGGGCTTGGGCCTTGGCCGCTTCTTCGGCGGTGATAAAGCCCCCCGCCGCCATCTTTTGCAACACTTCGTCCCGGCGCTTTTGGGCCGCTTCCTTATCTTCCAAGGGCGAGTACAAACTCGGCGCCGGCACAATTCCCGCCAGGGTGGCGGCTTCCCCTAGGGTCAACTGATCTGGAGACTTACTGAAATAGGCCCAACTGGCGTCCGCCACCCCGTAGGCGCCGGAACCGAGGTAGACCAGGTTTAAATAACGCTCTAAAATCTGCTCCTTCGGTAGGGTCGTTTCAATTTTCTGGGCCAGGCGCAATTCTTTAACCTTACGGGCGATGGTGCGGTCTTGACTTAAAAAAACGAGGCGGGCCAACTGTTGAGTAATGGTGCTCCCGCCCTCTACTACGCCCCCCGCTTGAGCATTGACCAGCGCCGCCCGTAGAATCCCTTGATAGTCCACCCCCCGATGGTCGTAAAAGCGCCGGTCTTCACTGGCAATAAAGGCTTTTTCCACTAGGGGCGGGATTTTGCCCAATTGAATTTGGTCGTGGCTAACGTTGCCGATTTCCTGCAAAATTGTCCCGTCGCTGGCTTTCAGGGTGATGGTTCCCGCCGGGGCGTAGACGACAATATCTTCCACATTCACCTGGGTGGCGCTTTCTAGCGCCCAGAGTCCCAAGCCCGCGACCAGTGCCCCAGTTCCGGCGCCGAGGCCTAATCCCGACCAGAGCCAAAAGCGGGGTTTTTGCCGGAGTTCCCCAAAGC
>JBKCES010000020.1:0-4881 GCA_046304295.1 Cyanobacteriota bacterium
CCCGGCGCCGGAGCCTCCCATTGTGGCGGATCCGCCACAATGGGAGGCTCCGGCGCCGGGGGAACAAGACTCGGAGGAAGCGTTTCTTCGATGGGCGGCTCTTGGACGGCGCCGTTGGAGACCAAGTTTCTAGTTCTATTGCTCGTACATGACCCTAGGGAAAAGATGAGCGGAGCTAGTAAAATAAGCCGCAAGTATTTAAACTTTAAGTGCATTTCATTCAAAAGTCCAAAACGGAAACCCTAGGCTAGCATAGGCTATCAGAATTGACAACCGCCTCTAAAGTTCCCAGGTTTTCCCGCCCGCTCAACGGATTATTTGACCGGAGCTAAGTCCTGCTGATCCTTGGCGATCACCGCCCGGAGACGATTCACCGCAGAGGAGCGGGAGTCGGGACGGGCGAGACGGTAGAAAAAAAGCGCCGGGGCCACGCCCAAGAGTAAACCCAAGAAAATGGGGGGATAAATGCCGGCGCCGAGGCTCATCACGGTGGCGAAGGCGAAATTACTCAAGTAGATCGCTAGGAGAAAACCGGGTTGGATCTCGGGTAAATCTAAGGGTTTCAACCGCCAGAGGAGGGTGGCCACGGTCATAAAGACGACACCGGTGCCAAACCAACCGGCGAAATTCTGATAGGGCATACCAAAGAAAGCGCCGGGAACATCCCAGACCCAAAACGGCAAATTGGTTTGGCTCATGGCGGGGTCAAGGACAAAATCCCAGGACATGAGCAGGAGCGCGCCGAAGAAGATCGAGCCAAGTTCCTCTAGGGTCTGGCCCGGGGCTAGACGCCGCAATCCGAGGCGAACAATCAAATAGGCGCTGAAACCCAAGTAAAACCAAGATAGGGGAATCGTAAAAGGCACCAGACCGGCGATTTTATAGCCCAACCCCGTTAAGTAACGATAATGTCCGAAGGGGAAGCCCGTGCTGGTGCCCAACAACTCGCTAGCGAGGGAGAGCGCCACCGCCGGGATCATAAAGGTCAGCCAGCGCCAAACACCCAGAACTCGCCAACCGTAGAGGGCGACGGCGGCCATCCCCAAAACAATATAAGCGGCGCCGCCCCCGGCCATCGACCAGCGAAAAGTCGTTTTTCCGATCTCCGGCAACTGGGCGATGAATTCCGGGCGAGGCAGCACCAACAGCAAGCCCGCTAGGCCGAAGATCATGGCGATGATGTGACCGAATAAAAAAAGACGTTCGCTTTGGGGGGAAGGCGCCATTTCAGGTTCCATAGAGGTGATTCAGTGAAAGACTAGTTTACAGTTTACAAATCTTTACCGCGAAAACCCAGATTTGTCCGCAAATTTGTCGGCTTGACTCTCTCTCCCAACAGGGGAGTCTGCGAGAGCGCCGGAAAAACCGCTAGAATAAGCGCATCTTTTTCCGCTCCAGGAGCACGTCCTATGGCCGCCGCCTCCCACATTCGCCCGGTGCAATACCGAGACCTCGGCGCTATCGCCCGTTTGCAAGCCCAGTCCCAGGATTTGGATTTAGCGGCGCCGGCGGCTCTCCCCTCCCCCTTGGGCCAGAGTCGGCTCTGGCATAGTTTGATCAAAGCGCTCAGTTATTTTCCCAATCCTCTGCGCAATCTCTTCACCGGCTATGTGGCGGAAACGGAGCGGGGACAAATCCAAGGCTTTATTCAAATCGCGCCCTTTAACTTTAGTCGCAGTACCTGGAAGGTTGAGACGGTGGCGACGAATTCCCAGGCGCTGGAGCCGGAACTGGTCACCGATCCCAAGGGCATCGGCTCCCAACTTCTGCGCCATTGTTTCCAGACGATCTGGGAGGCCCGCACTTGGATTTTAGAAATTGATATTCAAGCCAACAACTTACTGGCGCTCTACCGCCAGAACGGTTTTCAACCCCTAGCCCAACTCACCTACTGGAGCCTCGCCCCCGAGCGGTTGCAAACCCTGGCCCACAGCGACCCGGATTTACCCAATCTTCTGCCGGTGAGCAACGCCGATGCCGCCTTGTTGTACCAACTAGACTGCGTGGCCATGCCGCCCCTACTCCGTCAGGTCTTTGACCGCCATATTTTGGATTTTAAGTCCCGTTTTCTGGAGTCTTTACTTCAGCAGTTCCACTACTGGCGGCGCCGTCAACGAAGCGTGCGGGGCTACGTTTTTGAACCCCAACGCAAAGCCGCCATCGGCTATTTTCAACTGACCCTCAGCGAAGACGGCGCTCGTCCCCACCGGGGGGAGTTGACCGTGCATCCAGCCTATACTTGGCTGTATCCGAAGTTACTCATACAAATGTCCCAGCTCTCTCAGCCCTATCCCCCCCAGCACCTAGAATTAACCTCGACGGACTACCAACACGAGCGGGAGGAATATTTAGAGCAACTGGGCGCCGAGCGGCATCGCCACACCTTACTTATGTCTCGTTCCGTTTGGCACAAACTGAAGGAAACCAAACTAGAGCGCCTACAATTAGCGGAAGTGCTTCAGGGACTTAAACCCGTCTCCCAGGCGCCGATTCCCAGTCGCCTCTCTTTGCTTCAGAGTTCGGAAGCGCCGGAAACCGCCCCGGAGGATCTGCCCCATCAAGGTTGGCGCTAAAGCGATGGGGTATTATCTCCTGTGACGTACTCCCCAGAAAAAAATTAGGCGTAAATTAAGTGTTCATGAACTTTAAATCTTTGCCCTGGCTTCTAGCGGCCCTCCTGGTTCCCCTCAGCGCCGTCGCCCAACCCTCGGGCTTTAACACCTTGGATCAACGGAGTTTTTTTGAAACCGGACGCCTAAGATCGGAAGACCGCCTCATCTTCCAGCGCCCCCCCAGCGGCGTTTCGGCTTTTCGGGCCCAGTCCGACGCCTGGCAGTTGTTAATCTTTGAGAATATTGGTGTTTCCCTCTGGATGCCGCCAGGGATTCTGCGGGAAGAAACGGTAACGGTTCCCACGGTTCTAGGCGCGCTCAATTTCCGGGCTCTAGCCTCCCAGCAGGAAGACCGGCGCTATCTGGCGGCCTACGCCTCCGGGTTAACCCCTGAACAACAGGGGGATTTTAAAGCCCTTCTCCAGGGGATTGAAGCCAAAGCGGCGCCGGTGGGGGAATTTAAATTGCAAAGTCAACGAAGCGTCAGCCTCGGGGAATACGCCGGGGAAGAATTGCGTTTCCTAGGCAAAGAAGAAGGGATTGTCTTTCGGGTCTATTTAGTCAAAGATAAACTCTACGCGCTTGGGGTTCGTTATCCCCGCTCGGCGCCCAACGCCCAAGCGACTAACGGTTTCCTAAGTTCCTTACAGTTGCTCTAATCCCTAATCCCCAACCCCTAAGCCCCATGCGCCGTCGCGCTCTCATTAGCCACTCCGCCGTCGCCCTAGGAACCGCTTCTACTCTGGTAGCCTGCGGCCAAACCCCGGCGCCGAAAACCGAAGCGTCTTCCTCCGATTTGCCTAAACTGCGGTGGCGGATGGTCACCAGTTGGCCCAAATCTCTAGAAACAATCTACGGCGGCGCCGAGACGGTCTGTAACCTAGTGGAGGAAATGACCCAGGGCAACTTTACCATTACTCCCTATGCCGCCGGGGAGATTGTCCCCGGTTTGGAAGTCCTCGACGCCGTCCAGAACGCCACGGTGGAGTGCGGTCACACCGCCAGCTATTACTACATCGGCAAAAATCCAGCCCTGGGCTTCGCCTGCTCCATGCCCTTTGGTTTGACAGCCCAGCAACAAAACGCCTGGCTCTATTTTGGGGGCGGTCTGGAGGCCATCCATCAGGTCTATAGCGATTTCAATGTGATTAACTTTCCTGCGGGCAACACCGGCGCCCAGATGGGGGGCTGGTTTAAAAAACCGGTTCAAAGCCTAGGGGATCTGAAGGGGTTGAAAATGCGCATTCCCGGCCAGGGCGGTCAGGTGATGGCGGAGTTGGGCGTCAGTGTGCAGGTGCTCCCCGGCGGCGAAATTTATCTGGCGCTAGACCGGGGCGCCATTGACGCGGCGGAATGGGTGGGGCCCTACGACGATGAAAAGTTGGGTTTAAACCGAGCGGCAAAATACTATTACTATCCCGGCTGGTGGGAGCCGGGGCCGACTTTAGATCTCTTGATCAATAAAAGCGCCTGGGAAAAGTTGCCCCAGGAATACCAAACCATCCTCCAAACCGCCGCCCAGGCCGCCAACCTACGGATGCTCTCCCAGTACGATGCCCTCAACCAGGCGGCGCTGGAAAAACTGCTGGCGGGGGGAACGGAACTGAAAGCCTATCCCCAGGATATTCTCCAGGCGGCGCTGAAAACCTCCCAGGAGTTGATGGCGGAAACCGCCAGCAAAAACCCGTCCTTTAAGACGGTCTATGAACCCTGGCAAGCTTTTCGGAAAAGTGTTTTCGCCTGGAACCGGGTCAACGAACTGAGTTACGCCCAATTTGTGCAGGGATAGTCAAGCGCAACAAGAGAACTACTCGGCGCCGGTCTCAGTGGATGGTCGTCGATCTAAAAAAAATGTGCTATGATATAAAAATAAAACCAAATAGGAATATTTAAATGAGCGCTCAAAGTGATTCTCAACATTCGATTCCTCAATATGACGCACACATCATTCCGGCTGAATCCGCCGCCCGTCAGCGCCGAGAGGGAAAGAACTTCGGACATACTTCCCATGAAGAAGCCGACGGCGTCTCAAGCCAAGCGACGGAGGGTTACACGGTAGATAAAGAAGGGCTACTCAATAACTACGCGATCGAGCCGGAAATGTACGTCAATGTGCCTGGGGATCAACAAGGGAGCATCTCAGATTTGCAATAAGCATAAATACCCATTGAGTTTTTGTCGATTTCAAGGTATGATTAGACGACTTAAAATAGCTAAAAATCAATCATCCAACAAAGGATCCAAAATGACACCTGAACTCAAAGCTCGT
>JBKCES010000021.1:0-18258 GCA_046304295.1 Cyanobacteriota bacterium
CCATCGGCGTCACCCAATCCGGGGAAACCGCAGATACCCTTGCGGCGCTGGAGATGGAGCGGGAGCGCCGTCAAAACCGAGATTTAGCCGACCAAGCCCGAATTTTAGGGATTACCAACCGCCCGGAAAGCACCCTGGGGACGATGGTGGACGGTGTGATTAATACCCAAGCCGGCATTGAGATCGGCGTGGCGGCCACCAAAACCTTTAGCGCCCAAGTTCTTGGCTTTTATTTCTTGGCGCTGGAATTGGCCTATCGGCGCCGAACCTTGCCCCTGGAGCAGATCGAGCGTCTCCTACAGGGCCTGCGGCAACTGCCAAACCATATTGAAGCCATCCTCCAACAACAGGACGCCGCCATTCAGGAACTGGCCCATGAATTCGCCGAGACCCAGGACTTTATCTTCATCGGTCGGGGCATTAACTTTCCCATCGCCCTGGAAGGCGCGTTGAAACTGAAGGAAATTAGCTATATTCACGCCGAGGGCTACCCCGCCGGGGAGATGAAACACGGCCCCATCGCCCTCCTTGACTCGAAAGTTCCCGTGGTGGCCATCGCTATGCCCGGCGCCGTTCACGACAAAGTGATCTCCAACGCCCAGGAAGCCAAGGCCAGGGACGCCCGCTTAATCGGAGTGACTTCTGTGGACGATGCCCAGGCCCGCTCGGTTTTTGACACCCTGCTTCTCGTTCCCCCCGTGGACGAACTCCTTTCTCCCCTAGTGGCGGTAATTCCCCTGCAATTGCTCTCCTACCACATCGCGGCGCTCCGGGGTTTAGACGTGGATCAGCCCCGGAATCTGGCCAAATCCGTCACCGTCGAGTAGAAATTCTGCTAACTGATAACTGATAGCTGTTATCTGTTGATGGTACAATCCACATTGCCTAGCCTAGCGGCGGTTCTCCTTCCCCATGTCAGATTTCTCTTCCTCCGTCGGCCCGGAGACCTTTTCCTTAATCGCCGAGTATTTTAAAGTGCTCTCGGAAGTTAGTCGTTTGCAAATCCTCAGTTGTTTGCGACAGGGCCCCCTGAACGTCACGGAGCTGACGGAGGCGACGGGGCTAGGCCAGGCTAATTTATCGAAACATCTCAAGGTTTTGACCCAGGCGGGCATCCTCTCCCGACAGACCCAAGGTGTCAGCGCCTATTACAGTATTGCCGACCCTTCCATTTTTGACATTTGCGAACTGGTCTGCGATCGCATTGGCCAACGCATCAAGCAGCAGGCGGAAGTGGTAAAGAGTCTGGAGGCCTTTAATATCCTGAGTCATTAGTCTTGTTTTGCCCCCCCCGACGCACATCGTCGGCGCTCTGAGCCTAGCGGTCCTCTCCCTCGCCTTTTCTACCCCTGCTGAAGCCCTCGACTGGAACTGGACGTTCACCCAAACTGATCCAGAAGGCTTAAATGCTGGAAACGGTTCCGGCACCTTTACGACGGAGGATACACCGAATAACGGCATCTTTCTCATCACGGCGATGTTCGAGAGTTTTCAAAACCTTAGAAACATTGGTGCCTTGTTGCCCCCGGAACCTTTCAGAACAATGATAACTTTATAGGTAGTGAAGGCGGAATCAGCCGACCTGGCATTAGTTTCATGGCTAGCAGTACAGACTATAATCTTTATAATACCAGTGATGGTGATGTGGTGTTCAATGGGTCGGCAAGCTCTCTGGGAACCTTTTCGGCGCCACCCCTGTTCCCCTAGAAAGCGATGCCCTGCCGGTGGTAGGAAGCGCCGTCTTTATGGCGGGGGGTCTGTGGTGGAAGCGCCAGCGGGATCAGGCTAAAGTCGCTGAATTTACTGCTCAAAAGTAAATCGGTTTGGGTTTTCTTCAAGTTGTGGTTTGGGTTCCATGCTGATGGAGCCTTTTTTTATAACCGGCGCTATTCCGGTTGCCAGGGGAGCCAGTCTTCATCTAGGGCTTGCTCTAGGCTAAACGCGGGCGCTTCGGGGATGAGAGCGGCGCTGAGGTCGCTGGCATCTAGAAACAACTTTCTACCATTTCTGTATTGTTTTGTAAAAATATTGCCTAAAAAGGGTTTTAAGCTCGGACTCATCTCTAACTCCTCTTGAATTTCTAGTCGAAAGTTTCGCACTTCTAACTTCCAGCCTCGAAAACAGTTGGCTCGCTCCGATTCCCAGTATTGAATCTTGAGCAGATGTTCGCAGAGCCGCATCAGATAACTGGCAATGGCGTGCTTTTCGCTCCGGCCCAAACTTTCCACCTCCTCAATTAAATTTTCCAGATCCAGATGGCTAAAATCCTGGCTTTTCAACTGGGCAACGGTTTGCTCCACCCAGAGAACATAGTCGGCATCATACAGCGCCGTAGATTTGGCGCTAACTTCAGGGGATATCATTGAACGCCTCCATTAAGGATCTACTCGATTTTACTGAAAAATCGGCGGTTGAAGGACTGCGGGTGCCCTGGGAAAAATCTCTAAAGGTCTATTGTGACGTGGTACGCCTACTGAGGACTTGACAAACATGAGGATAAATCATACAGTCATTGACGTTGTCCCACACAATTTGTAATCACTTTTGCCCCTAAAACCCTAAACAAGGATCTGTTTCACCATGAAAGATACAAAGCTACCCCCCCGACGCACATCGTCGGCGCTCTGAGCCTAGCCGCCCTCTCCTCCCTCGCCTTTTCTACCCCTGCTGAAGCCATCGCCTGGAACTGGACGTACACCCAAACTGATCCAGAAGGCTTAAATGCTGGAAACGGTTCCGGCACCTTTACGACGGAGGATACACCGAATAACGGCACCTTCCTCATCACGGCGATTACCGGGAGTTTTTCGAACCTAGGGACTATTAGCGCATTGTTGCCCATCGGCGCATTCGCTGGCAATGATAATCTTTTAACTAGCCAAGGAGGACTAACTGGTAATGGCGTTAGCTTCACAGCCGGAGGTGCAAGCTATAATATGTATGGCTCTGATTCTCATTATGTTTATAATGAGAGTAACGAATCTGTGGGAACCTTTTCGGCCACCCCTGTTCCCCTAGAAACCGACGCCCTGCCGGTGGTGGGAAGCGCCGTCTTTATGGCGGGGGGTCTGTGGTGGAAGCGCCGGCGGGCCCAGGCTAAAGTCGCTGAATTTACTGCTCAAAAGTAAATCGGTTTGGGTTTTCTTCAAGTTGTGGTTAGGGTTCCATGCTGATGGAGCCTTTTTTTATAACCGGTGCTATTCGGGTTGCCAAGGGAGCCAGTCTTCGTCCAGGGCTTGCTCTAGGGTAAATTCCGGCGCTTTGGGGATGAGATCGGCGCTGAGGTTACTGGTTTTCAGAAAAATCTTTCTGCCGTTGCTATATTGTTTGAGAAAATGATCCTTGAGGTAGGGCTTTAAGCTAGGGCTGACCTCCAGTTGTTCTTGAATTTCTAAGCGAAAATTGGTAATTTCCAGATCCCAACCTCGAAAACAGTTGGCTCGCTCCGATTCCCAATATTGAATCTTGAGCAAATGTTCGCACAGTCGCGTTAGATAGCTCGCAATGACGTGTTTTTCACTTCTACCCAAGCTATCCACCTCCTCGATTAAATTTTCCAGATCCAGATGGCTAAAATCCTGGGTTTTTAACTGGGCCACGGTGCGCTCTACCCAGAGGACATAGTCGGCATCGTACAGCGCCGTAGATTGGGATTTAACCTCAAGGGATGTCATCGAAACTGCTCCATTTGTTAATTAACCTTTTTATCCGCCAGAATCGGTTTCGGCGCCGGGGCAGTGCCCTTGAAGTGCTGGTAGGTCGTCCGGGAAATATTTTGAATCAGAGTCCGGGCCGCGGGGTCGTTGTAGGGGCGGGTGGCGAAAACGGCGCCGATGTAGCGCCGACCATTGGGCATATCGATAATGCCTGCGTCCCCGAGAATAATACCAATATCCCCAGTTTTATGGGAAATGACGGCGCCGGGTTCCAGTCCCTGGGGTAGAAGGGTGCGGGTTTTGGTTTCTCGCATAATCCCCAACAGGCGGTCCCGGGATTTGAGAGAGAGCAGGTCTCCTTGATGAATTTTACGGAGTAGTTGGACAAGATCCTGAGGGCTGGTTTTGTTGGTGCCTTCCAAATCCGGCAGGAGATTATTAACCACCGTGTGACTCAAGCCCCAGGACTGAAAGCGCCGATTGACTTCCGCCTTGCCCCCCAAGCGGGCCAGGATCATATTGGTGGCAGTGTTGTCGCTGATGACAATCATTTTGGTCACCGTTTCCAGGGCGCTAAAACTTTTCACCTTGCCAATCTGATACTGCATCTCCCCGGCGCCGCCTGCGACAACGGCTTGGGTCAAGGGCAATTGCTCCTGAAGTTGGATTTTGCCCGCGTCCACCGCTTGAAAGAAAGCCACCGCTAGGGGAATTTTAATGGTGCTCGCCGCGGCCAGCGCCTGATTGCCCGCCAGATTGACGTATTGCTGACTATCCACCTCCCAAAAGTAGGCGTAGGGCGTAATTTTCGGCGGCGCTTTTTTCTGAAGAGCAACGATTTTTTGCTTCAGCGCCGTCATTTCCTGGGGAGCCGGCGCCGTTGAGTTCGATGCGGCAACGGATTGAGAAGGGGAGGGCTTGGCTCCAGGAAAAAGTTTTTGGGTCAGACCCCAGAGTTCTTGGGGTTTAAAGCCCTTGGTCTGCTGGTCAGCGGCCGCCGCGGGTTGGGAGTCCAAAAAACGAGTCGGGGTAAAGACCGTCAGCAGGGTGCCAGCCACCACCGCCAAGCCGCCCCCGACAATGCCTATGCGGATTAGCCCCAGACTGGCTCGACGAGCCCAACTTTTGCGCCGGGGTTTGACCTTGGGCGGGGGCGCGTCCCCTTCTAGGGATTGAGCAACCACCGTAAAGGTGGCGGCGGGAGTTGGGGCGACATCGGCCACGAGACGCAAATTACGGCGACGGTCGCGGCGGGGTTTAGGGCGAGACATAGCGCGGGAGTAATGCTTGAAGACAAGGATTGAGCGTGAAAACCAAGGGGGCTAGGGACTTAACACTGAGGCGGGCGCCCTACTCTGCATCTCCCGGACGGCGCTGGCTGGAAAATTGTTGCCAGAGCCAATCTACCTGCCCCAGGATACCCCGGAGCAGAGCCAATTCACTGGGGCTGAGACCGGAGCGTTGGTAAAGGCGCCGCAGTTTGGCCATCCGCGCCTGGGCGGTATGGGGATAAAGAACGCCGATATTTAACAGCGTTTTTTCCAGATGTTGAAAATAGCCCTCGATCTGATCTAGGGGCGCAAGGGGTTCCCCCTCCGGCTGGGTCGCAGGGGTTTGAAATAACTCGTAGGCGCAGACGCCCACTGCCTGAGCCAGATTTAAGGACGGATAATCCGGGTGGGCGGGAATGCCAATACAGCGGTGGGCCTGGTTAATTTCTTCATTGGTTAAGCCCTTATCTTCCCGCCCAAAAATCAAGGCCCCCGGCGCCGGGGAGTTCCGCAACCAGGGCAAAACTTGCCGGGGCGTTTCCAGGGTTAGTGCTAAACTGCGGGGTTGGGCGGTGGTGGCGACGGCCCGCTGACAGCCTTCTAGGGCCGCGGTTAAACTCGGCGCTAGGCGGCAGGTTTCTAAAATCTCCTGGGCGTGCACCGCCATCTGTCGCGCTTCGGGGTCTAGGGGGTCGCAGTGGGGGTTAACCAGCACTAACCGCTTCAGTCCCATATTTTTCATCACTCGGGCTACCGACCCCACATTGCGGGGGCCAGCCGGTTCCACAAGAATGATACGAAGAGGGTCGAGGTTATTCATCGAGGGAACAGAGTATCGTAAAAGGACAGAGCGCCGGAAACCCCATGGAGTATCAGATTTACCATCGTAGCCGCTACACCTACAACCAACCGGTTTACCTCCGTCCCCAAATTTTACGGTTGCGGCCCCGCTCCGACGGCGGCCAAACTTTACGCGGGTTTCAAGTCAGGGTTTTCCCGACTCCTCAAGGGCAGGCACCGGTGATCGATCTCGACGGCAACAGTTTTGAGCGCTATTGGTTCGACCCACCGACGCTGGCGCTGGAAATTACCGTTGAGTCTCAGGTGCAAACCCAGATCCAGAATCCCTTTAACCTCTTGCTCGATCCCTGGGCCCTGCGTTTACCCTTTGATTATCCCCAATCCCTAGCCCGACAATTGGCGCCCTACCTCCAGCCCTACGGCGCTTACGCCGATCCGGCGGCCATTGAACTAGCTCAGGAAATCGCCGACAGCGCCGACGGGGAGCCGTTAACCTTTTTAACCCGATTAACCCAGACCCTTTACGAAAACTGCGCCTACGAAGTCCGGGAAACGGGGCCCCCCTGGGAGGCGGGGTTAACCTGGAAGCGGCGCCGAGGCTCCTGTCGGGATTTAACGGTTTTATTCCTGGAAGTCTGTCGGGCCGCGAATTTGGCCAGCCGTTTTGTTAGCGGTTACGAAGAAGGCGACCAAAGTAGCGGAGCCTGGGAACTCCACGCCTGGGCGGAAGTTTATCTCCCCGGCGCCGGTTGGCGGGGCTTTGACCCCACTCATGGTCTGGCGGTAGCGGATCGGCATATTGCGGTGGCCGCCGGCGCCCGCCCGGAGTCCTGCGCCCCTATTGTCGGTCAGGTGACACCGGTCGCTCCCTTTGTTCAAACCCAGACGGCGCTGGAAACTCGCCTGGAAACGGAGGTGAGGGTTACAAGTCGTCCTGAGTTGAGGGAAAGTCCTTAGCTTGCTACACTAAAATTTTTCCCGGCTCCGGGGTCATTGGCTTGAAACAACGCTCCCACTATTGGCGCCTTGCCCCCTATATTCGCCCCCATTTTTCCACGGTGGGCGTGGCTTTTCTCTGTACTTTAGTCTTTACGATTTTTTGGCCGATTTTGGCTTGGCTGGTGGGGAAGATGGCCGGTTCCATCGGCGCCGGGGATGTGAGTTCGATTTTAACCCTGGCGGGAGTGGCGGCGGCGATTTTCCTAGTGCGGGGCGCCGCTCAGTACGGTCAGGATTCCCTCATGGCCCAGGCGGCGCTGACCATCGCCTTAGAATTGCGCCAGCGGGTCTATCGTCATTTGCAAACCCTGGGGTTAAGTTATTTTGAAGGGGCGAAAACGGGGGATTTATCCTACCGCTTAACGGAGGATATCGACCGCATTGGGGAAGTAATTAATAAACTGTTTCATGATTTTATCCCCTCAGTTTTACAGTTGATTGTGGTTTTTGGCTACATGTTTTTTGTCAACTGGCAACTGACCCTAGCGGTGTTGGTCGTTGCACCAATTATGGGGGTGTTAATTGGCTTTTTTGGGGAAAAGTTACTCCACCTCAGCCGCCGCAGTCAAACCCGCATTTCTAATCTATCCTCTCTGTTAACGGAGGGTTTAGGTGCCATTCGCTTAGTCAAGGCCTTCGCCGCGGAGGAGTACCAGTTAAAGCTCTTTACCGAAGAGGCGGAGCAACACCGCCGGGCCCAATTTTTGGCGGAAAAGGTCAAGGCCCTGCAATTTGTGGTGGTGGGGTTTCTGGAAGCAATGGCGGTGGTTTTTTTATTTTGTCTGGCGGCGTGGCAGATTTCCCTAGGAAATTTAACGGGAATTGGCTTTATTAGTTTTATCACCGCCGTGGCCATGCTCATTGACCCCATTAGCCACATTACGGCGGATTACAATTTATTTAAACAGGGGGAAGCCTCCATTGACCGCATTTTTGAACTGTTAATCCTTCAACCGGCGGTGCGGAACCAACCCGGCGCCGCTCCCTTGCCCCGGATTCAGGGAGAGGTGACCTATGAAAACGTGGGTTTTGATTATGGGAACGGTAAAATGGTTTTAAAACAAATCAACTTTATCGCCCGGCCCGGGGAAATGATCGCCCTGGTGGGTGCCTCCGGCGCCGGCAAAAGCACTCTCGTTAACCTGCTGATGCGTCTCTACGACCCCACGGAAGGCGCCATTCTCATCGACGGCCAGAATATCCAAGGCGTCACCCTCCAGAGCCTCAGAACCCAGATCGCCATTGTGCCCCAGGATAATATTTTGTTCTCCGGCACCATCGCCGAAAATATCGCCTTTGGACAAACGGAGTTAAACCTAGACGCTATTGCCGAGGCGGCCAAAATCGCCAACGCCCACCAATTTGTGAGCGAATTTGCCCAGGGTTACCAGACCTACGTGGGGGAGCGGGGAGTCACCCTCTCCGGGGGCCAGCGCCAGCGCCTGGCCATCGCCCGGGCCGTCCTCCGCAATCCGGGGATCCTCATCCTCGATGAAGCCACCTCGGCGCTGGACTCGGAATCGGAAAAACTGGTGCAGGAGGCGCTGGAGCGCATTGTCCAAAGGCGCACGGTCTTTGTCATCGCCCACCGTTTAGCCACGGTGCGCCGGGCCAGTCGTATTTTCGTGCTAGAGCAGGGGGAAATCATCGAAACCGGCACCCATGAGCAACTGTTAGCCAAACAGGGCCGCTACGCCCGCTTCCACGCCCAACAGTTTGAGACGACGGCGCCCTAGGGATTTAGACTAAAGCTGACGGCGTTTTTTCGGCACAGTTTTATGACCCTCGCCTTCCCAGCCCTCAGCGACGCTCAACTGATGGATTTCCACCAACTCCAGCAACAGTTGCGGGAGCGCTGGCAGACCGATGCGGCGCTGGAGCGGGACGACTGCGATATCTTAGTTTTACCTTCCTTTAGTCTAGATCAACAGGTGGGGCAAAAAGTAGCGGGCTTTCTCCACTACGAAGAGCGCCTCTTGTTTTCCCTGATTCGCCTCCGCAGTCCCAACACCCGCCTCATCTACGTCACCAGTCAACCCCTGTCCCCCATGATTGTGGAGTACTATCTCCAACTCCTGGCGGGAATCCCCTTCTCCCACGCCCGCAATCGCCTTCTGCTATTAACGACCTACGATAATTCCTTCCATCCCCTGACCCAAAAAATTCTGGAGCGCCCCCGATTGATTGAGCGCATCCGTCGCGCCTTGCGACCGGGGCGGGCCTATATAGTCTGCTTTAACGCCACCTTTCTCGAAGCGGAGCTTTCCCTGCGACTACAAGCGCCGCTGTTCGCCGCCAGTCCCGTCCTCAACTATTGGGGCTCCAAAAGCGGCAGTCGGGAAATTTTCGCTGAGGCGGGGATTCCCCACCCCGACGGCAGTCCCCAGGTCAGTACGGTGGAAGATTTACTAACAGAAGCCCTGGCGCTCTGGCGCCGGCAACCCCGACTGCCAAAAATGATGATCAAGCTCAACGAGGGCTTTTCCGGGGAAGGGAATGTGGTTCTGCCCCTGCCGCCCTGCCCGGAGAGCGCCGAGGAACAGAAAGACGCGATTTTAGCCCAACTGCCCCGTCTCCGGTTTCAGGCCGAGGGGGAAACTTGGTCCAGTTTTTCTGCCCGTATTCCCGAACTGGGCGCCATTGTCGAGGCTTTTGTTTCCGGTGAGGAAAGCCGTTCTCCCAGCGTCCAGGGCTACATCAACCCCAAGGGAGAGGTGAGTATTCTCTCCACCCACGACCAAATTTTGGGGGGGCCGGATCAACAAATTTATCTGGGTTGTCGCTTTCCCGCTGTTCAGGAGTATCGGTTAGCCCTCCAGGATTTAGGGCTGAAAATCGGGGCGGCGCTGGCTAAGCGGGGTGCCATGGAGCGCTTTGGGGTGGATTTTATGGCGATACGAAGCGGCGCCGACTGGGAACTTTCGGCCATTGAGATTAACCTGCGCAAGGGGGGCACGACCCATCCCTTTATGACCTTGAAACTCCTAACCAACGGTTTATACAATCCCGCCACGGGGCTATTTTCTAGTCTGGAGGGCCGGGCCAAATACTACATCGCCTCCGATAATCTCCAAAAGCCCCAGTATAAAGGCCTGCTCCCCGACGACTTAATGGACATCATCGCCGCCCACCGTCTCCACTTTGACAGTAGCACCCAGACCGGCGCTCTCTTTCACCTCATGGGCGCCCTCTCGGAGTTTGGCAAATTAGGGCTGACCTGCATCGGTAACTCCCCCGCCGAAGCGGAGGCGCTCTATCAACGGGTGGAAGATTGTTTGGATTTAGAAACCTGTTAACTGACTCCCCTGGGAAAGTGCGTCAGGAATAGGTTAGCTAAGCGTGGCCGAAATCAAACCTTCGCCCTCCGGCGCCCATCGCCAAAGTTGGATTTCATAACAGAGATGGCGCTCGAAAATCTCTCGGGCGCCTAAACCCTCCTTAACCAAAGCGCCGAGGTAGCGGTCGTAGAGTTTTCGAAGGAGCCAATGGAGGGGCGGCACCGCGATGGCCAATAGTTCGCCGCCGTAGCGGAGAGTGCTCAGACCAAAGCGCCGGAAATTAAGCAGACACAGATCTAAAGTCGGGGCGATTTGGGCGGAAATATCTTCTTGTTCTAGACGTTTAAACCCTGCCTGTTCCAGGGCCGTTTCCAGTTCCGTCGCCAAACGACAGTTGGAGAAAATGCCTTTGGTATAATCGGAGTCCCGACGCATCATGTCCGCCAGGAGTAGGTGACCTCCCGGTTTAAGGAGACGGGCCGCACCTAGGGCGATATCCGGCGCCGCGATGTATTGACTGCTTTCGCTCAGGAGAACTAGATCGTAAGTATGAGGGCTGGTAAAGGTCTCAAAGCCAGTGAGATGAAACGGCGCTCTGCCCCTCGTGGTTTCCCGAAAGCGTTCTCCCTGGAAAGGATCCGGTGCTAGTCCTTCCACCTGAAAACCTTGGTCTAATAAATAGGCCGCGTTGCCCCCGATGCCGCATCCCACGTCGAGAATGGTCTTCGTCTCGGCGGGGATTAAGGCTAGGAGCTTAGCGGCGTAATCACCTTGGGCCTTACGCAGACGCTCGATGGTCAAGTCCTCTGGGGATTGGGGTAAAGGCTCCCAGTAGCCGTAGTGGAGGAAGGGAGAATCCGTCAGACCGAGATAATAATTGATGGCCGCGTTTTGATAACGCGTGGCGCGGGAAAACTGACGATTCTCGGGCATGGGATCTGGTAGGGGGGGACAAGCTGACCCTGAGAACAAGCCAGGCTAACCCAGGGATTATACCCCCCCAAGGCGAGAAAACCTGAAAATACCGGAGCAGGAAGGCTCCGGCGCCGCCGGGAAAACTTTATTGCTGGAATCTCGCTCAGTGTGGGATAATGGCGAATTGCGTATAAATTTAGAAGTCCCCATCGTTTTACCATTATGGCCAGCAAAAAAGGCAAGGGCGCCCGGCTGATTATCACCCTCGAATGCACCGAGTGTCGCTCCAACCCCGCCAAGCGCTCTCCCGGCGTCTCCCGCTACACCACCATGAAGAACCGTCGCAACACCACCGCCCGTCTAGAGTTGAAAAAATTCTGCCCCCACTGTAATAAGCACACAGTCCACAAAGAAATTAAGTAGTCTTCGAGTTCCTTCCTCCTTTTCTCCTTTGGGAGAGTATTCACCCCATTTAATCTTTGGATTCTGTTAACCCCATGGCCATGAACTACTACCGTAAGCGTCTTTCTCCCCTGCCTCCGACCCAGATCATCGACTACAAAGACACGGATCTACTCCGTAAATTTATCACCGAGCGGGGCAAAATTCTCCCCCGGCGCATCACCGGTCTGACCGCTAAACAACAACGGGATCTCACTACCGCCGTTAAGCGGGCCCGTCTGGTGGCGCTTCTGCCCTTTGTCAACGAAGAAGCCTAAAATCCTGTGGAAAAGGGCGCGCTGATCGAATTTCGGCTCCAGGGCGAGCGCCGTCTGGCGGTTGTCGACCGACCCGACGGCAAGAAGGATTGGTATGTGGTGGATCAAGGGGGGCAAAGCCACAAAATTCGGCCCCAGCGGGCGGAGTACATCGTCCCGGGCGGCCCCTACCAAGCGTCGGATATCGCCTCTTTTTTAGCGGAGGTCGGGCCGTATCAAGATCCCAGTAGTTTAGAAGTCGCCTGGGAACTCCTCGCAGAGGAGAGTGAAAACGTTAACCCCGCCCAACTGGCCCAACTGCTGTTTTCGGAGCAAAACCCCGCCCAATGCTACGCCGCCCATCTGCTCCTCAGCGAAGACCGCGTCTTTTTTAAGCAAAAAGGCGACAGCTACGAACCCCGCTCCCCGGCCCAGGTGGAAGAGATTCGGCGCCAGCGCGCGGCGGAAGCCCAACGAGAGCAAGAGCGTCTCGGTTTTTGTGAGCGCTTTCGACAGGCCCTAGGGGGGGAGAAGCCGGAATGGACTCCTACCGACCGCCAGCGCCTAGAGAGTTGGGAGCGGTTTGTTCTTTTCCCGGAGCAGAGCCACCGTCCCGCTCAAGATTTACTGCAATCCCTGGGGCAAGCCGCCACCCCGGAAGCGACCCTACGTCTCTTGGTAACCTTGGGATGGTGGAGTGCCCATGAGAATTTATTTTTGCGGCGCAGCGCCTACCCCCGGCAATTTTCTTCCCAGGTGGCTGACGTGACCCAGGCTCTTCTTCAGGCTCCCCCCCCCCGACCCGGATCCGAACCGCTTAGACCTGACCTATCTCAAGGTCTATACCATCGACGACGAGAGCACCGCCGAAATTGACGACGGCCTCAGCGCCGAGACCTTGCCTAACGGGGATATTCGCTACTGGATTCACATTGCCGACCCCAGTCGTTTGGTCTTCCCCAACGACGTTTTAGATTTAGAGGCCCGCAAACGGAGCACTACTTTATACCTCCCCACGGGGATGATTTCCATGTTTCCGGTGGAGTTGGCGACGGGGCCCATGAGTTTGGTGCAAGGGCAAGATTGCCCGGCGCTCAGTTTTGGCGTGGTGTTGACGGAGGGCGGCGCCGTGGCGGACTTTCAGATCGCAGCCAGCCGCGTCCGCCCCACCTATCGCCTCAGCTACGACGACGTGGAGGAAATCTTGCAGTTGGGCATCGCCGGGGAGCCGGAGTTGAAAAAACTGGCCGAGGCCGCTAAACGTCGGGAGCGTTGGCGCCGGGAGCAAGGCGCGATTTTTATTCAAATGCCGGAAGCGGTAATTAAGGTCAACGCCCAGGAAGATATTTCCATTCACATCCTAGAATCTTCGACAGCCCGCCAACTGGTGGCGGAAATGATGATCCTAGCGGGGGAAGTGGCGGGGCGCTATTGTCGGGAACACCAACTGCCGGTGCCCTTCCGGGGCCAGCCCCAGCCGGATCTGCCCCCGGAGGAAGAACTGCTGCTGATTCCGCCGGGGCCTCCCCGCTCCTGCGCAGTGCGGCGCTGTATGCCCCGCTCCGAGGTGAGCGTCACCCCCAGCCGCCACGCCAGTTTAGGGTTAGATCTCTACACTCAGGTCACCTCCCCCATTCGGCGCTATACCGACTTACTGGCTCATTTCCAGATCAAGGCCCACCTCCGGGGCGAAGACCTGCCCTTTAGCCAGGAGCAAGTGCAAAATATTCTGTACAGCGTCCTCCTCTCCTCCCAGGAGGCCACCGCCGTGGAGCGCCAGACCAATCGTTACTGGAGTTTAGAGTACCTACGGCGCCAAGGGGATCAGACCTGGCAGGGGTTAATGTTGCGCTGGCTCCGGGAAGACGAGGGTTTGGGGTTGATTTTGTTGGAAGAGTTAGGGCTGGAATTAGCCCACCGTTTCGAGCGTCCCATCGCCCCCGGCGACCGTTTATTGCTACAGGTCAGTCAAGCGGACCCGCGGCGGGACGAGATTCGTTTCCGGGAGTTGGCCGTCACAATGTCTTAATGCGCAGTCCAATCTTAATACAGGTGGACTAAGTGAATCAAGAGCGGGGTTCGATTTGCGCCCCCTTGGCGGGAGCATTGGTAGCGTTGCTGGAGAATGTCCCAAATATTGTCCGGGCCAGCGGCGCCGTTATTGGTCAGAAGATCTCAGCATCGGAGTACGATCAAAATATCCCAACAACAAGCACCGAATCTCAGTATTATTCGGAGTCTGAAAGCTTTTTGAAAAGATTACGCTTGATTTTTCTGTAGGCTTTTATTGCGACCCATTTGACGCTTACAGGAATCCATTTGACCTTATAGTACCAATATGTTGTCAACCAGGGAATCCTAGATTGCCACTTTTGCCCGCCGCTATTGTCTCTCTTAGCGTGAATGTCTTTCCATCCCAGTCCTTCCGATTGCAAGCGACGGAAAAGGCCAGCTGAATCGGTCCAGCTACCCGCTACATCCTCGCCAAACGGCCCAGCCGAGTGAGGTAGAAACGAATAAACCTCCTCTCCATCTATTGTTTTGATGGGATAATTGCAATATTCATTTGCGACGCTAGATCCATTCACAACTTTAAATGAATTGTAGCCTCCAAGAGAAGTCAGGAGTAAAAATACTTCAATATTATGTGATTCAGCGGATAGATAGAAGGGTCTAATGCCGCTCTTGAAGAGCGAGCGAAGGAGGATATGGTCGTAGTGCTCAATATCAATTTTTATGTAATAGGGATAACCGTGCTCTTCTATGAGCTGACTTACTGATTTTCCGGGGAGCAAGACTCGCTCAAACTCATCAGGATTATGTCGGGGAGGCGGAAACTGACTCCGCACATGGACTGTCTTGTGAACGTAAAATGGTACGGTTTCACCTTGGCCTTCTGAGGTCAAGACACAATTCTCAATAACTAGCCTCCCCTGTTGTATTTCTGAGGGGAATCGCTCCCGCATTTGCCGACATAGATCCGGGTTGGCTTCAACAGCGACAACAACATCAGCTTTCTTAAGGTAATAGGGGATATCGTCACCATTATTTGCGCCAATGTCATAAATAATGGCCTTTTCATGTGCTCGCGGTACATCATTGTCAAAACGCAATTCAGCTTCATTCATCTGTCAGATCCTAATAAACTCAAAAATCACATTAACAGCTCTAAGATGCCTAAATAGGGGACATGCGGCGGGTGACCGCATAACACTCTAGGGCGTTGGGCAATTAAAGTAACGGTTTTTCAACCGTTGAAGACACTTTAGCACCGTTTTTTGGGGGAGTCAATTTGGTTGAGCGGCTACGAGCAACTTTTACAACCACCAGGTTATAAAATATTTTCAGTTCGCTCCAACCAGGTTGTTAGGTGTTTACATTAATGTAAGATTTGTGAACAAAAAGCGCATCTGTCCAACTTGCCAGATTCTTCTGATAGTGGAACTTATAGAAAGAGACTAAAAGAAAATCTTTATTGATTAAAAAATCATATATTTGAGCAAATGATGGAAGATTCTTATACATATCAGAAAAAATTATTTCGAAATAAATAAGCCCGATTTTTTGAGCATTTATTGTACGTTCAGCTCCTTTAAATACCTCAAAGTCAAATCCCTGTGTATCCGACTTGAGAATATCGATGTATTTAATATTCTCATCATGGCAGAACTGATCGATTGTTTTGACTTCGACCAATGTCTCTTTCTTCACTTCCCCCCAACCAAATTCACTGAGGGGTAAAAAAGAACTCATACTGGACTTGGAATTTTCCAAGAATGTCATTTGTCCCGAACTTGATCCAAGTGCGTGGTTCCACAAGTGTATATCCTTAAGTCCATCTGCTTGTTGACAGAGGATTTGGAATGTTGTAGGGCTCGGTTCAAAGGAGTGGATGATGCACCTCGGGAAATGAGAACGAAATCTACGAATAGATTGCCCCACGTTTGCACCAACATCAAAGACCATTGGATGTTCATTGTGAAGAAACCTTGCCATGTCAGCTAGAGGGTCTGTGCCAGTGTTATCAAACCCAACAACATCATAACCAAATTTACGAATAAAACTTCTGATTTTCTGCTTCATAAGTACTTTTGTTGATCTCCAGAATGTTATGCCACCTATAGCAATCGCAAATGATTTGTAAAAGCCTAAATGCCGGAACTCTTACAGGTAGAGCTTTTTGGCAGAAGAAGATTTACAACCTAGATGTGACCGCTATAACTAGGGGATATGCAGAAGGTGAGCGCATAACACTCTAGGGTGTCAGGTTGCAAAAATAACGATTTTTCAACCGTTGGAGACATTCTAGCGCCGTGTTTCGGGGGAGTCAATCCCCGCACCGCGCCGCTTGGGGGCGGCGCCGGCAAGTAAGGTTAACACCAAGAGCGAGATCACAAATTTAAATCCCATTGGATTTCCTCTAGCGAGCGTTGAAGTTGGGGCTTAAAAAGACGAAAGGAGGGGAATGCGACGGAGACGCAAGCCCGGTAGAGTAAATAGTTTGGGAATCTCCCCCGGCTCCGGCGCCGGTTGTTGGTTGAGCGCCTCCTCGGACGATAATAGAACGCCCAAAACCGAGAGGGGAACCTGTAAAAAGAGATTGGAGATTAAAAACGCCAGCGCCGCTAAGCCCAGGGCTAAAAAGCGATTTTGGGGCAAGTCTGCCACGGCGACGCTAGCCAGGGGCGCAAAATAATACAGTCCCGCCAGTTTCGCTATCCCTAACAGCCCTCCCCCGAGGGTCAACCACCGTTGCCGGGAGCACCGAAAGAGGGAGAGGATTTGGCGTTGCCGGGGCGTCAGCGCCTCGGGACTGAGGGAAATAATCAGCAGGCTAAAAATTTCAAAGGGGCGGAACCACTGCATCCAGAGAATCGGCGCTAGGCCCGCTAGCAACAGAAAGCCCACTTCGAGACCGTAGTAGGGAAAGGGGGCACCAACCCCTAGGGCCAACCAGGTCAACAGACAGGCTAGGGGATAAACGGCGCCGCCAGCCAGATGAATCCAGAGAAACGGCTCGGCGCGAAAGGAAGGGATATCCATAGAGCAATAACGCCAACATGATCGGGTTTTTTCCCCATTATCTCCCCTTCCGTTGGCTCAGTCCCGGAAACCTGCGGTTTTGTTGATTCCGGCGCCGGAGCAATGGATATGATAGAAATTCACACGGCTCACTCCTGACTATGCAACGCCCTCTTTACTTCGATTACCAAGCCACCACCCCCCTCGATCCCGCAGTGTTCGCCGCTATGACACCCTATTTCACCGAAGCCTTCGGCAACGCGGGCAGTCAGCATTTTTACGGCTGGGAGGCGGACGCGGCCATTAAACAGTCCCGCCAACGTATCGCGGAGGGTGTGGGGACAGAGCCGGAGGCCATTATCTTCACCAGCGGTGCCACGGAATCCAATAATTTAGCGATTAAGGGCGTCGCCGAAGCCTACTTTGCCCAGGGCAAACACATCATCACCGTCCAAACGGAACACCGGGCGATTCTCGACCCCTGCCGCTATTTGGAGACTCTCGGCTTTGAGACCACTTACCTACCGGTGCAAGCCAACGGCTTAATCGACTTGGCTCAACTGGAAAGCGCCTTCCGCCCCGATACCATTTTGGTTTCCGTGATGGCGGTCAACAATGAAATCGGCACCGTTCAACCCTTAGAAGCCATTGGCCGACTCTGCCGGGAGCGGGGCGTTCTCTTCCACTGCGACGGCGCTCAGGCACTGGGGAAAATACCTCTGCCTCTAGAAAAATTCCAGATCGATCTGCTCTCCTTCACCGCCCATAAACTCTACGGCCCCAAAGGCATCGGTGCCCTCTATATCCGTCCGGGTTCCCCCGCCCTTCGACTAGCGCCGCAAATTCTGGGAGGTGGCCAAGAGCGGGGGCTACGGTCGGGAACCCTCTTTGTGCCCCAGATTGTTGGTTTTGCCAAGGCGGTGGAACTGGCACTGGCGGAATTAGAGTCGGAAAAAGAGCGCCTGACCGGACTGCGCAACCAACTCTGGCGCGCCGTGGAAAAATTAGGGGATGTCTACCTCAACGGCGATCTGGAGCAGAGGGTTCCGGGGAATCTCAACTTCAGCGTCGGCGGCGTCAAAGGCCCGAGCCTACTGCTGGCGCTCCAGCCCCATCTGGCGGTCTCTTCCGGTTCGGCCTGCTCCGCCCATAATCCCCAACCGTCCCACGTGCTCGCGGCGCTGGGGCGAGCGCCGGATTTGGCTAAAGCTTCGGTGCGGGTGGGAATTGGGCGCTTTACGACCCCCGCGGAAATCCAACGGGCCGGGGATATTCTCGCCGAGACCATTATCCAACTGCGCTACGGCGACTAGCGCCGGCGGAGGCTCCCGTCGCCCTGAACGGAAGTCCCATTCAAGTATATCCCTGCTCCCGACAGGCTAAAATCCAGGGTTTAGAAGACTGTATTTATGGCCAAAACCCGAAGCCAATACGTTTGCCAGAGTTGCGGCGCCGAGTTTCCTCAGTGGTACGGGAAATGTGCGGCCTGCGGGGTCTATGGCAGTTTGGAGGAACAGATTACGGCGCCGGTGGCGAGCGCTAACACTCGACCCGGTCGGGGAGCTAAAAGCCGTCCCACCGCAACGCCCCGAGCCGCGACGGCCCTCAACTTTTCCCA
>JBKCES010000022.1:0-9753 GCA_046304295.1 Cyanobacteriota bacterium
GTCGGGAACGGATTCGTCTGGAGGACGGGCGCTCCCTGGAGGTGGAAATGCCGGGGGGAATGACGGACGGACAACGGATTCGGCTCCAGTCCCAGGGGCTCAACGGCGGCGATCTCTATCTAAAAATCAGCATTTCCCCCCATCCCTGGTTTGAGTTGCGAGGAACGGATATTGTCTGCCAGGTGCCCTTAACCCCCAGCGAAGCGGTTCTAGGGGGCGGTGTCGAAGTGCCGACCCTGGACGGCCTGGTGAAAATGACGGTGCCCAAGGGCGTCAAACCGGGGCAAAGATTGCGCCTGGCCCAAAAGGGCTACCCCGATGGTCGGGGGCAACGGGGCGACCAACTGGTGGAAATTCAAATCGCCTTACCCCCGGAACCCACCGAAGCGGAATTGGCCCAATACCAAGCCCTGCGCCAACTGGAAACCTATAACCCCCGGCGCCAGTTTTTGGGAGAGGGGAGCTAGGGACAGATTTCAGTTATCAGATTTCAGGAGGACGCTATGCCTAAGTCTCCTCAAAAGATAGCCTTGACCGCTGTACTGCTATCGGCTATTCTGCCCCTCTAACCTTAATCCATTCTGAAACCCTATCCCCGTGGAAACCGCTCCTTTCGCCTGGCCCCAACTGCTCCAACAACTGTTGGATCGTCAATCCCTTTCCCAGGAACAGTCCCGCGCCTTGATGACCGGTTGGCTCAGCGGCGCGATTCCCCCGGAACTCACCGGCGCGCTCCTGGCGGCACTTCAAGCGAAGGGGGTGACCGCCTCGGAATTGGTGGGACTGGCCCAGGCGCTACAGGCTCAAACCGTTGCGGCCCCAACCGCACTAGCGCCGACGGACGCTCTGGTGGATACCTGCGGCACTGGGGGCGATGGCGCATCCACCTTTAATATCTCCACGGCGGTGGCCTTTGTGGTCGCGGCGGCGGGGGTGCGGGTCGCCAAACATGGCAATCGTTCCGCTTCTAGTAAAGTGGGTTCGGCGGACGTCCTCGAAGCCCTCGGGGTTAATCTCGGCGCCGCCCCCGAAAAGGCGACCGCGGCGCTAGGGGAGGCGGGGATCACTTTTCTCTTTGCCCCCGGCTGGCATCCGGCGCTGAAAAGCGTGGCGGCAATCCGTAAAACTTTAAAAGTGCGCACAGTCTTTAACCTATTGGGGCCCTTAATTAATCCCTTAGCGCCGACAGGGCAGGTGATTGGTGTCTACAGCGCCGACTTTTTAGAGCCTCTGGGGGAAGCCCTAGCCCAATTGGGCCCCCGCCGGGGTTTGATTCTTCACGGGCGGGAAGGTCTGGATGAGGCGGGCTTGGAGGATAAAACGGATTGGGTCGGTTTTCAACCGGGGGAGGGGGTTCAACGGAGCGTTCTTGATCCAGAATCCCTAGGGCTGACGCCGGCGCCCCTAGCCGCCCTGCGGGGAGGGGACCTTCAGGAAAACGCCGACATTTTAAGGGCCGTGCTCCAGGGGAGGGGCAACGTCGCCCAAACCGAAGTCGTGGCCTTAAACGCCTCTTTGGCACTCCAGGTCGGGGAAGCCTCGCCCTGGGGCAACCATCGCCAGGGTGTTGAGTTGGCGCTGACCCTACTGCGTAGCGGGGAACCCTGGCGGGTTCTAGAACGCCTAGCCCAATTTCTCCGTTAATGGAGGTCGGCGGTGCTCAGGTGACTTTCACCCATTGGCACTGGAGGCGATGGTTTTCATCCCAGACCCAACGGGCTTCGAGATGACGATGGGGATTTTGCAGGGATTTTTGCCCTCTTTCGGCTTCAGCGCCGCACTTTGTACTGTAGCGATTGAGGGGAATGGCGATTTTCGGTTGCAGGGGACTAATCATGGCCGGGACTCCTTTGAGAATTGATAAACTTCTCTTAACCTTCTCTTTACCTTGATTGTAACTTAGGCGAACAGAGGTTTGACAACAGCGTTGCAAAACTTAACACCATTTTTGTTCAAGTGTTTTAATTAAGCGTTGGGGAGGAGGCCACAGACTTGCAAACGCTGACCCAACACCGGAAACCATCCCGTAAAGCCCCAGAGGGTAGAGCCGAGCGCCGGCAAATGTCCCTGGGGAGCCCAGAGGTTAAAACTGAGTTCCTTATAGGGCACAAGACGGTTGTTATTGCGCCAGCCGACCTGGGCGCAAAATTGTTTCCAAGCTTGAGCGTCAGGCTCCCAGTGGGGGCAAATTTTTTGATAGATCCGGGCTTGAGTGGTAAAGCCGAACCGTTGGCTACTGGCCTCTAGCCAAATCCGGTCTAAGGTGCCCAAATCATCGCAGAGCAAGTTTTCTACATGAACCCGGTCGAGCCAGCCCGCCTTTTCCCGATCCGCCAATTTGAGCAGGAGGCGAGCCGTTTCCACGTCGGCCTCCCGGAGTCGACCCCGACTGAGCAGTTCCTGCAAAAAACTATAGTCTAAGCCCAGCGCCGAAGCGTAAACCGGATGAGCCGTGGGGGCGGAGGTCTCGATTGGCGGGGGTATCGGCGCCGGGGTTGGGTCTTCCCTCGGGCGAATGGGCGGAGGTTGAACGGCAGGGGCGATGACGGATTTGGCGGCAACAGACTTCGGCGCCGGAGCGGAGGAAAAAAGCGCCAACCATTCCAAAATCGAGGTGGGACGGTCGCCGGGCAAAAGTTCCATACCCTTGAGAATGGCGGCGTTGACCTGCTCGCTAACGCCGGGATTGTATTGAATTGGGGGAATTAACCGAGCGCCCTGGTGACGAATCGGCGCCGGAAAGGGCAATTGCAGGGTCAGGAGGTAATAGAGGGTCGCCGCCAAGGCGTAAACATCGGTATACGCGCCCCGTTTAGCCTTGCGTTTATATTGCTCTAGAGGGGCGAAGGACTCCGTGCGAGCGTTAGTATGATCTCCTGTTTCATCCTGGACAAACCCCCGAGCTAACCCAAAATCAATTAAGACCGCCTCTCGGTTTTTCTCCCGAAGCATGATGTTGGCGGGCTTGACGTCCCGGTGTAAAAAACCTTGACGGTGGACGTAATCCAGCGCCGAGCCGATTTGTTGGATATAGCGCAGAGCTTCAGCCTCTCCCAATCCTCCTTTAGAATGGGCGTATTGCCGCAGATTTCCCCCCGCCACGTATTCCATGACCATGCACCAGAGGTCTCGCTCCTGACAGATATTATCGACGCGAATAATGTGGGGGTGACTGCACTTGGCGAGGCGAAAGGCTTCTTGGATGAAGCGTTCTTGATGCTTGGCAAAATCGGCCCGGGTCTGCATCAGAGCGTTGAGGGTTTTAATGGCCACCCAACGGTTCTCGACCCGATCCTGGGCCCGGTAAGTGACCCCCGCTCCCCCGTATCCCAATATTTGGGCGATCATGTACCGTCCATTCTGGAGGGTGGTGCCGGGTTGCCAATGGCTCATTGGAAAAAATTAGGGACAAAAGTGCGAAGAGAGAGCCAGAACGGATGAAACCGAATCTGAAAAAAAGACAGAGTTTAGTTATTATAAGCGATTCCCCAACGGAGCCTCTTCTCTCCCTCGCTCGGTTTTGCTGAACCCGGCGAGTCGCTCAGCTAGCGGGCGAGGATGGCGGGAACAATGATCGCCGCTGTGGTGGCGACGATTAGCCCAAAGGCCAGATTAACTACCTGTTGGGAGGACTGCTGATAAATTTCCACGCGGTCGTTGGTGCGCATAATCTCCACCTTCAGACCTTCCACATCAGTCTTAAGACCCTCGACATCTATGACTAAATGCTGGATGAGTCCTTTAATTTCCGCTAATTGCTCAGAATCGGTCATGGGAACCTCACTAGGATAGGCGCTAGAGATGATTTGGAGTACCCCCAAGTCTACTGTAACACTCCCTCCTTTCCTCTCTCCAAGTTTTCCCTCTCGACTACCGGCGCTGGGTACAATAGAGAGGTTTTCTGCGGGTTTTCCCCCATGGCTTACGAACCCCTCCACCACAAATACCGTCCCCAAACCTTTGCCGACTTGGTGGGACAGGAAGCCATCGCAGAGACTCTCAGCAACGCCATTCTCAGCGAGCGCATCGCCCCGGCCTATCTCTTCACGGGCCCTAGGGGGACGGGAAAAACCTCCTCCGCCCGTATCTTAGCCAAGTCCCTCAACTGCCTCGCCGGAGCCAAACCCACTCCCTCTCCCTGCGGTCAATGCGAGACCTGTCGCGCCATTATCCTCGGCTCGGCGCTGGATGTGATTGAAATCGACGCGGCTAGTAATACGGGCGTTGATAACATCCGGGAGATCATTGAGCGGGCCCAATTTGCCCCAGTGCAATGTCGATATAAAGTATATGTAATCGACGAATGCCATATGCTCAGTACGGCGGCATTTAATGCCCTTCTGAAAACTCTCGAAGAACCGCCGGAAAGAGTTATTTTTGTCCTCGCCACCACCGATCCCCAACGGGTGCTTCCCACCATTATTTCTCGCTGTCAGCGCTTTGATTATCGTCGCATTCCTTTAACGGCGATGGTCAATCATTTACAAACCATTGCTGATAAGGAAAACATCAACATTGATCCCACGGCGCTGAACCTAGTGGGACAAATGGCCAACGGTGGGCTACGGGACGCGGAGAGTTTATTGGATCAATTGAGCTTAATTGCCGGCGTCATTACCCCGGAAAAGGTCTGGGATCTCGTCGGCGCCGTGCCGGAGCAGGATTTATTGGCGCTGTTAGAAGCCTTAGCGCAAGACGAAGCGGAGACGGTTTTGCGGCAGTGTCGGCAGATTCTGAATCGGGGACGGGAACCTCTGACGGTTCTGCAAAATTTAGCGGGATTTTATTTAAATTTGCTCATCGCCAAAACAGCGCCGAAAAGCGCCGACCTAGTGACCGTAACCCAGGAAACCTGGCGGAGTCTGGTGCAACTGGCCCAGCAGTGGGAAATCGGCGCCATCCTCCAGGGGCAACAGCGCCTCAAGGAAAGCGAAGTCCAATTGCGGAATACGACCCAGCCCCGTCTCTGGTTGGAAGTGACGCTCCTAAACCTTCTGCCGTCGGCCTGTGTTAGCGCCGCGGTTAAAACTGCGCCAGCACAACCGACAACCCCGCGGGTTACGGCCCAGCCGGTTACGACCCCAGTTAAAAGCGTCCCCCAAGAGCAAGAACAACCTCCGACGCCGCCCCCCCCGGAAACCGATTCCCAGAGCGTTGATTTAGATAAACTCTGGGCCCAGGTTATCAATCATCTCTCCAACCTCTCCCAAGGACTCTTTCGCACCCAAGCCCAACTGACGGCGCTGGACGACCATACCGCCCAGGTCAGGCTCAAAAGCGCCCCCCTGCTGAAAATCGCCCAGAGTAAAGTTCAGGAATTAGAAAGCGCCTTCGCCAATGTTCTCGGTCGGTCTCTGCGGGTGCAGTTGCAAGGCCCCGGCGCCGGAGAGGTAGAGAAAGCCTCCCCAGTGGAGACTCCGCCCTCTAGACCGGCGCCAGAACGACCCGCTCCCGTCAATCCGCCTCCGGTGGTTAATCCCTCTCCAGCGCCGGAGGGTCAAGCACCGCCCGCCGTCAGTCAACCGGTTGTCGACCGTAAACCGATTTTAGAAGAGCAACCCCAGCCACCGGCGCCGCCGACGGACGGGCAAAAGGTTTCAGTGCAGAAGGCGGTGGAGCAACTGGCTAAAAGCTTCGACGGCGCCATTATTCCCCCCGATCCCCAGGAGAAACCGGAGCTGGATGCCTCTAAGCCCAAGGTGAAAGGTCGCCCCCCTGTTGTGATTTCAGAAGGCGAGGATGAAGATATTCCTTTTTAACTGAAACTCAAGGCGGCACCCGGATTTGAACCGGGGGTGGAGATTTTGCAGACCTCTGCCTTACCGCTTGGCTATGCCGCCGCTCCTTGATTTGTCTTAAACTACTATATCAGAAGCGAGGAGCGACAGGGGGTACATTTCCGACCTTTTCTAGGAGTCCAGGCATGAAGCGCCGATGGTTAACGCCCTATTTTCTCAGCCTAGCCCTTTGTTTAGGATTGGGTCATCAACCCTTAACGGCTCAGACGCCGGAATTGGGGACGCTTCTGCGGCAAGCCAAACAATCCGTAGCGGCGAGGGATGTTCCCGGAGCCATTACCCTTTATCGCCAAGCCGCGAGTCTCGCTCAGGATAACCCCCAGATTTGGGAAAGTTTGGGGTATCTGTTGGTCTATCAGGGGCAGTACGCCGAAGCGGCGGAGGCCTATGAGCAGGCGCTGGCCCTGGATCCCGAAAACCCTGATTATTACGACGGTTTGGGCTTTAGCTATAGTTATTTGGGACAACTGGATCGAGCCTTGACCGCCTACAGCAGCGCCCTCAGTCTTGATCCCCAAAACCCCAAATACCTCCAGGCGCTGGGGGTCGTTTTTCTCCGTCTGGGGGACTACGAACGCCTGGCGGAAACCGCGGCGCAACTCTTGACCGTAGCGCCGGGGAATGTGGAGGCGCTTATCCTCAAAGGTTCAGGTTTGGTGCAAGGGGGTCGCTGGCGGGAAGCCATCGCCTTTTTACAACCCCTGCAACGAAACCGGCCCGCTAATTTAGAACTGGCGCTTCTATTGGCCAAAGCCCAAGGGGGAGAAGGCGATCTAGATGCCGCAAAAGCGACCCTGACCCCTTGGTTACAGTCGGAGCCAGAACATTTTACCTTCTGGTTAACCTGGGGGGAACTGTTGGAGAAAGAGAAAAATTTTAGCGAAGCGCTAGAAAGTTACCAAACTGCCCGGCGCTCGGCGCCCGAATCCCCCGAGATTCAGTTGGCTATGGGTCGCGTTTATTTAGAATTGGGGCAAACTCGGGAGGCCATACGGACGCTCCGGGGATTAACAGAGCGATTTCCCCAACAGGCGGAGGTCTTTTATCTCCTCGGTTTGGCCTATAGCCGCACCTCCCAACCGGAACCCGGACGGCGCTATCTGCAACCGGCCCGGTAAATTTTCCAAAACAAAAATAACAGCGCCGGGGTGGGAAAAACGCAGGAACTCCTGCAAAAAGTCTACTAGCGCCGTTCAGTCCCAGGGCCACTTAGCGCCCATCTCTGTCAGCGCCGAAAAGACTAGATAGGCGATTAAGAGAGCCACGCCAGCTAAAAAGGGAGTGAAGAAGAATTTAGCTCATTCTATGTATGGGGGGTCTGCATAAAGTGCTCTAGACAGTTTGTCAAACATGGCTCTTCCCTGTTTTTCCATGTCCGGCGCCGAGATGGAATGGCTGAAACCCTTATAAATCAAGGCTTTTGGGACTGACATCCCGAGGCGGTTTCCCTACTCTGGAGGTATCGAGCAAGGGAGTCCACCAGATGTTAACCGCCGCCGCCCACCGTCAAACCCTCCGCAATTACGCCATCGCCGCTATCAGCGTCATCACCCTCAGCGCCGGCATGACGGAACTGTTCCAGAATCCCGCCCGCAACGCCGTACAGAACACTCTCGACACTTACGGGGGTTACGCCAAGGCGGGAATGGTGGTTTACGCTCAGTCTTCCCTCAAGTAGGGCTGGCTTATGGTCTGGGACTGCCCCAACCGAAGCGCATGATAACCTTGCTCCTACTTAGGCTGACTATCTAGGGAGGCTCGCCCAAGATTCTCTAAACCGCCCGGTAGGAATCCTGAAAACACCAGCGGAGAAGCGCGGCGCCGATAATCCATTTCCCCAACTCCAGACTCCAGTAGAGACCGTGTAGAACAACTAAAGCGCCGGGCAAACCGGGATCGGCGCCGATCTGACTGAGACTAAAGGCCCAGCCGGTCAGGAGAGGTGTTAGCGCATAAGTTTGCACTAGAGCAATGACCAGCAAAGCGCCAGCCAAAATTTGCGGCCAAGGGGCGGGATGATGGGTTAGACTCCCCCGGCGCCCGAGAACCAAGAAACCGGACAGACAAAGCGCCGCTAGCAGAAGTTCGAGGCGGTTAAACAGTCCAAAGAGTAAATAACCCGCCGCGACAAAATCGGGTTGGGTCATCATCCCGGCGGCGAAGAGACCGGGCATCATAATCAGATCCATGGCGAGGCTGGCGCTGAGCCAAAAGCCTAGGGCGCCGAGGAGAAGAAGGGGCCAAGATTGGGCCCGGGGGACGGAAGGAAGGGCGGAATTGAGCATAATTGCTTAGGTATTTATTCATTTGCGGGGAATGAGATCCCCTAATTTCTTCATTATTACGGCGCCGACTCGTCCTGGAAGCGGAGGCTTAATTTATCTTTACACGGCGTCTTTAGGCAGCCCTAGGGCGCTGTTTTAGATCTGGCGCTGAGTTCTAGCCCGACTGAGGATTTCCGTTTCATCCAGGGGCGTGGGCGGATGGTGGGATAAACAGAGGGGAGTCAAGATTTTTGCCGGAGCAGTCAGGCTTTCTGAAGAGACGTAAAACTGTCCTTTTTCGAGTTTGGCCAAGTCTCGCCCGTTTCCGCCCCGTTGACGTAGTTGTTCTTGAACGACATCGATGGAGGCGGGAGAGTTAGTCCGTCCGTAAAACTGGGTGGAACAATTGGCGATCAGGTTGTGATCGATACTCTTCGGTGCTTGAGTGGCTAGGATTAGCCCCAAGCCGTATTTACGCGCCTGGGCGACGAGACGATTAAGGCTGGCTTTACAGGGAGTGGAGGCGCCGGAAGGGGCAAAATCTTTGGCTTCGTCAATGACCAATAAACCCCGGAGGGGGCGATCTGCGGGGGCCGGATTTTTCTTAATCCAGATAAAGAGGGTCATAAAGAGTTGATTGAGAAATTGCTGTTGAGCGCCGAGGCTGGGTAAACCAACGAAGTTCAGAATTGAGATTCGGGTTTTGTCGGAGGGCTGACCCAGACCGAAAAGAATCCCAGGATCTAGGGCGGCGCCGCTTTGACGCAGAAGGGGATTATTGAGAATTTCGGCTCTGAGGCTATCCGCCATTCCCTGCCCTTTTTTGGCGGCGTCGGCAATGCCACCCCCCGCCTCCGGCGGCAGATCCCCCAGCAGTTCAATCAAATCCGGCAAGCGCCCGCCGCCGTTCTGGGCTAAATATAACAGTGCCGCTTTCAAAATGCCTCTTTTCACCATCGACGTCTGGGTTCTACCCGGCGCGACAATATCTTGAAGGGAATCCCGAGCCATATCCGCCGCCTGATCCAATTCTTCTGGATCATGGGCAACGGCGGCTAAATCCGGTAGGGGTTCTAAGGTCAGGGGGTTGCCGCTCTCCCGCCCCGGCGTCCAGATAACAACCTGACTGCGCTGATGGTAGCGGTTGGCTTTTTCCCTATCTTCTTCAGACCAGAGCGCCGGGGGAGCAGGCCAGGGATCGCCCATCCGGGCTAAGTCGTTAGCGCCGTCGATGACAATTGCGGGAATGCCCAATAAAACCGCTTCCTCCACCAAGCGTCGGGCCAACACCGTTTTGCCGGAGCCGCTCCCCGCCAGAATAACCGTGTGTTTGGTTAAATCCTGAAGGGGAATCGAGACCGGCCCCTTCGTTTGTTGCCCGACTAAAAGAGCGCCGAGGGTTAACCGGGGTTGTTCTGTCGGCCGGGTCTCTGGTTGGGGGGAAGATTGAATCGGAGTCGGCGCCTCCGGCTGAGGGCTGGCCGCGTTTTTGTCTTCACGGGGAGTATCGCCAAAGAGCCAGGTCACAGCTTCCGCCAGAAAAGGCAGTTGAGACACTAGGCGGCGCTGGCGCAACCAGCCCTTAAATTGAGGGTCTTGCTTTTTCTCCAGTTCCCCTAGGGCCATCAGAGTTAATAATTCCGCTTCGGCAGGATAGGCAAACCAGCCGCCAGCGTCTTGAAAAGCTTGGG
>JBKCES010000023.1:0-5178 GCA_046304295.1 Cyanobacteriota bacterium
GTCCAACGGGCGCAGCGCGCCGGTGTGCTTGGTCTCAAGATCCAAGTGGCCGGTCGCCTGAACGGCGCGGAAATCGCCCGCACCGAGTGGACCCGCGAAGGCCGTGTGCCCCTGCACACCCTCCGGGCCGACATTGATTACGCCACCAAGCTGGCCAGCACCACCTACGGCGTGCTGGGCATCAAGGTGTGGATCTTTAAAGGCGAAATCATCCCCGGCCAAGAACTGGTTCCTCCCCCGGCGCCGGCCAACCAACCCCGCCGCAAATCCCGGCGCCAGCAGTTTGAAGACCGCTCGGAAGGGAAGGAGTAGAGGCTTCGGCTACCTCTGATAACTGCTCACTGCTCACTGATACCTGAAAAACCGCCATGCTCAGTCCCAAAAGAACAAAATTCCGCAAACAACAGCGGGGCCGGATGCGGGGTCTCGCCGAACGGGGCAGTACCCTCAATTTTGGGGAATTCGCCCTCCAGGCCACCGAACCCTGCTGGATCACCTCCCGGCAAATCGAAGCGGCCCGGCGGGCCATGACCCGCTATATCCGCCGGGGCGGGAAAATTTGGATTCGCATTTTTCCCGATAAGCCCGTCACCATGCGTCCTGCGGAAACCCGGATGGGTTCCGGGAAAGGCTCCCCCGAATATTGGGTGGCCGTGGTTAAACCCGGCCGCGTCATGTTTGAACTGGACGGGGTGACGGAGGAAGTGGCCCGGGAAGCCATGCGCCTCGCCGCCCAAAAACTACCCATTAAGACCAAATTTATTACCCGAGAGGAGGAGTATATCTAATGGCTCTCCCCAAGATTGCCGATGCCCGGGGTCTCTCCGACGAAGACCTCGGCGCCGAAATTGCGACCGTTAAGCGAGAACTGTTTGAACTGCGCTTCCAGCAGGCCACCGGCCGCCCGGTCAAACCCCACGAGTTTAAACACGCCCGTCACCGCCTCGCCCAACTGCTCACCGTGGAAGGGGAGCGCTTAGCGGCGCCGGACACCGATTCACCTACGGAGGAATAATTCACCATGGCCACCAAAGAACGGGTAGGCGTTGTCGTCAGCAATAAGATGGATAAAACCGTCGTCGTCGCCGTCGAAAACCGCTCTCCCCACCCCAAATACAAAAAAATCGTCGTCAAGACCAAAAAATTTAAGGCTCACGACGAAGAAAACCAGTGCAAGGAAGGCGACCGGGTCAGAATCCAAGAAACTCGGCCCCTCAGCAAAACAAAGCGCTGGCAGGTCACTGAGATTATGAGCCACCAATCCTAGTTTATTCCCCCCAACCGTCGTGATTCAACAACAAACCTACCTCAACGTGGCCGACAACAGCGGCGCTCGCAAGCTGATGTGCTTGCGGGTTCTGGGCACCGGCAACTGCACCTATGGCGGTATCGGCGACCAGATTATCGCCGTGGTTAAGGATGCCATTCCCAACATGCCCGTGAAAAAATCCGATGTCGTCCGGGCCGTCATCGTTCGCACCACCCAGCCCGTCCGCCGGGACAGCGGTATGACCATTCGCTTTGACGACAACGCCGCCGTCATTATTAACGCTGAAGGTAACCCCAGGGGCACCCGGGTCTTCGGCCCCGTAGCTCGAGAACTACGGGATAAAAACTTTACCAAAATCGTTTCCCTTGCGCCGGAGGTGCTCTAATGACCCAGAAAAAAAACGCCCCCCAACGTTTTCGGATGCACGTCAAAAAAGGAGACACCGTTCAGGTCATCTCCGGCAAGGATAAAGGTAAGGTGGGGGAAATTTTAGAAGCGATTCCCCTCAAAAGCGCCGTCATTGTCAAGGGCGTGAATATCCGCACCAAACATCAAAAACCCCGTCAAGAAGGGGAGTCAGGGCAAATTACCACCTATGAAGCGCCGATTCACAGCTCCAAGGTCATGCTCTACTCCACCAAAGAAAAAATCGCCAGCCGTATTGCCTACACCTTCACCGAAGACGGCAAAAAAGTGCGAATGCTCAAAAAAACGGGCGAAATTATTGATTAATTCCCCGACCTTTTATTCCTTATCCCCCTGACCAAGCCCAGGGAAATCCTTACTGCTATGGCTCAACGTCTGAAAACCATTTATCAAGAAACCATCGTTCCTAAACTGACGACGGAATTTGGCTACGCCAACATCCACCAAGTCCCCAAAGTGATTAAGGTCACCGTTAACCGGGGTCTGGGAGAAGCCTCCCAAAACGCCAAGGCGCTGGAATCCTCCCAGGCGGAACTGGCTAAAATCACCGGGCAAAAACCCGTGGTGACCCGGGCTAAAAAAGCCATCGCCGGTTTCAAAATTCGCCAGGGAATGCCCGTAGGGGTGATGGTCACCCTCCGCGCCGACCGGATGTACGCTTTTCTGGATCGTCTGATCAACTTGGCGCTTCCCCGCATTCGGGACTTTCGGGGCATTAGTCCCAACAGTTTTGACGGTCGGGGCAACTACAGCCTCGGGATTCGGGAACAATTGATTTTCCCTGAAATTGAATACGACGCCATCGACCAGATCCGGGGCATGGACGTTTCCATCATCACCACCGCCAAAACGGACGAGGAAGGTCGGGCCCTGCTCAAAGCTATGGGTATGCCTTTTCGGAATCAATAGCGCGGCCTAGGTCAGTTCCTTCTGTCTGAAACTGACAACTTATCCATTCGGAGTACAACACCAAAGACTAATGGCCTCAACCGACATCATTGCCGATATGCTCACGCGCATTCGTAATGCCTGCGCCGTGAGACACGCGACCACCGAAATTCCTACCACCAAAATGACCCGCAGTATCGCCCAGGTGCTGAAAAGCGAAGGCTTTATTGAGGACTTTACCGAAGTGGGGGAAGGGGTGAAAAAAAATCTGGTTCTCACCCTTAAATACAAGGGCAAAAACCGCCAACCGTTGATTAACACCCTACAACGGGTCAGCCGTCCCGGTTTGCGGGTCTATTCCCCCAGTAAAAATCTGCCGCGGGTATTAGGGGGTATTGGCATCGCCATCGTTTCTACCTCCCACGGCATTATGACCGACCGGGAAGCCCGCCGTCAGGGTATTGGCGGCGAAGTCCTCTGCTACATTTGGTAACGCTTTTTCAGTTAACAGGTAACAGCTAACAGTGATCAGCTCGCTGGTAACTGCTCACTGATAACTGATAACTGATAACTGCTCACTGCTCACTGATAACTGTAAACAACAATGTCTCGTATTGGTAAACGTCCGATCCCAGTGCCCGCTAAGGTCACGGTGACCATCGACGGCTTAAACCTGACGGTCAAGGGGCCGAAAGGCTCCCTAGAGCGCCAACTGCCGGAAAAAGTCGCCGTCGCCCAGGAGGGGGAAACCCTACTGGTGACCCGTCAAGACGAATCCCGCACCGCTCGGGAGCGCCACGGCCTCGTCCGCACCCTCGTCGCCAATATGGTGGACGGGGTGGATAAAGGGTTCGAGCGCCGTTTAGATATTCAAGGGGTGGGCTACCGGGCCCAGGCCCAGGGCAATAAGCTCATTCTCAACGTCGGCTATAGCAAGCCCGTGGAAATGATTATGCCCGAGGGCATTCAGGTGGCGGTGGAAAATAACACCCTCGTCATCGTCTCCGGTATCAATAAAGAATTGGTGGGGAACATGGCGGCCAAAATTCGCGCCGTCCGCCCCCCCGAACCCTATAAAGGAAAAGGTATCCGTTATCAGGGCGAATTTGTCCGTCGTAAACAGGGTAAGACCGGGAAGAAATAGACCATGACTCTCAATCGCAAAGAATCCACCCAACGCCGCCACCGCCGTCTGCGCCACAAGTTGGCCGGAACCGCCGAGCGTCCCCGGTTGGCGGTTTTTCGCTCCAACGACCATATCTACGCCCAAGTCATTGACGACGGCGCTCAGCACACCCTAGTTTCCGCCTCCACCGTCGATCCGGCGCTGAAGAAGGAACTGGAATCCACCGCCACCTGCTCTGCCTCCGCGGCGGTGGGTAAACTGGTAGCCGAACGGGCCGTGGCCCAGGGCATCAAACAAGTGGTTTTCGACCGGGGCGGCAACCTTTACCACGGTCGGGTCAAAGCCCTAGCGGAAGCGGCCCGGTCTGCCGGTCTAGATTTTTAACCCTATTTTTATCCCTCTAGGAAAAATAACGATGACAAAACGTCGCAAAGGCAGTCGCACCAAAGAGCAGGAGACCAACTGGCAAGAGCGGGTCGTCCAAATCCGCCGGGTCAGCAAGGTGGTCAAGGGCGGTAAAAAACTCAGCTTCCGGGCCATCGTCATTGTCGGCAATGAAAGCGGTCAGGTGGGCGTGGGCGTCGGTAAGGCCGGAGACGTCATCGGTGCCGTCCGTAAGGGCGTGGCCGACGGCAAAAAGCAACTGATTGATGTCCCCTTGACCAAAGCCAATTCCATTACCCACCTCGCCAAAGGAGCCTCCGGGGGCGCCAATGTGATTATCCGCCCCGCGGCGCCGGGGACTGGGGTAATCGCCGGGGGCGCCGTCCGCACCGTGCTGGAATTGGCCGGGGTTAAAAATATCCTCGCCAAACAACTGGGTTCCAATAATCCCCTCAATAACGCTAGGGCCGCTATCAACGCCCTTGAAACTCTCCGCACCTTCGCAGAAGTGGCGGAAGAGCGGGGTCTGCCCCTTGAGCATCTCTACACCTAACCCTCTCCATTTACCATGCGCTTACACGAACTTTCCCCCCAAGCGGGGTCTAAACACCGTCGTCGTCGGGTCGGTCGGGGCATTTCCGCCGGTCAGGGCGCCAGTTGCGGTTTTGGAATGCGGGGTCAAAAGTCCCGTTCCGGCACCGGCACTAAAGCTGGGTTTGAAGGCGGACAAATGCCCCTCTATCGGCGCTTGCCCAAACTCAAGCATTTTCCCCTCTATAATCCCAAGGTTTACACCGTGGTTAATGTGGGTAAATTAGCCTCCCTGACGCCTAACAGCGAAGTGACCCTCGAAAGCCTGATGGAAGCGGGCATTGTCACCAGTAACGACGGCCCCTTAAAAATTCTCGGCCACGGGGAAATTACCATCCCCCTGACGGTGAAAGCGCCCTGCACCAGCGGCGCTAAAGCCAAAATCGAAGCCGCTGGCGGAACCGTAGTCGAGGCTTAGGTTTGGGTTTTCCCCCTTCCCCGCGGGGGTGATAAACTAATAACTTTAAGCGTTTAACCCCCACTCCGCCCCTTC
>JBKCES010000024.1:0-3341 GCA_046304295.1 Cyanobacteriota bacterium
GCCATTCAAGAAGCATTTAAAAGGATTACCTTGAAGGATATCCACAATTTTTTCACTCATTGTTGCTACTGTCGCACTGATTTTGTAGAGCAATAGAGTTTACGTGTATGTATCTCAGCCACCTGAATACCGCTATAACAGTCCAGAGCGAACCATTAAACCCGAGAGATATTTGCGAAGTTCCTTAGAGTTACCACCAAGTTGGTTTAAGTTTGACCCGCATTTTCTAAACGACGGCGAATCTCCTCAATTTGCCCCCAAAATTCCCCCAATTCTAGGCGCTCCTGGGTCTGGGTCGCTAACCATTTCAATTGTACTGTCTCACTGGCGGCTTCCTCTTCCCCCAAAATTAGACAAGCCGCGGCGCCGCGGAGAGCGGCCCGTTTCAGTTGCTTACTAAAGGCGCTACCGCTCAAGTCCAACTCCACCCGGAACTGTTCTCCCCGTAATTTCTGCGCTAGGGTAAACGCTAACCGCTCCGCCGCGGCGCCCCGAGATGCCAGATAAAAATCCGGCCGTTGATCCGGCGCCGGTAGCGATTGTTGAAGCAATAAAATTAGGCGCTCTACCCCCATCGCCCAACCGATGGCGGGGGTAGTTGGCCCCCCTAGAGCGCCGATAAGACCGTCATAGCGCCCGCCGCCGCAGACTGTAGCCTGGGCGCCCAAATCCGCAGACTGAATTTCAAAGGCGGTGTGGGTGTAGTAGTCCAACCCCCGCACTAAACTGGGGGTAATTTGGTAATCAATGCCGAGGTCGGTCAACAGCGTTTGCACCTGTTCAAAATGACGTTGCGACTCCGGGGATAAGTAGTCCAAAATACTCGGCGCCGCCTGGACAATCTCCTGGGTCTTCGGGTCTTTGCTATCTAAAATCCGTAGGGGATTGCGTTCGAGGCGGGACTGGGAATCCGGGTCGAGGCTCTCCCGCAGGGGGGTTAAATAAGCCACCAGCGCCTGACGGTAGGCCTGGCGGTCGGCGCCGTTCCCCACCGAATTGAGCGTTAGGGTGAGATGGGTTAAGCCCAAAGATTGGAGAATTGCGGTGGCCAGGGCGATAGCTTCCCCATCCGCCCTGGGATCTGCGGAACCCAAGAGTTCCAGCCCAATTTGGTGAAATTGCCGTTGTCGGCCCGCCTGGGGGCGCTCGTAGCGAAACATGGGGCCTTGATACCAAATTCGTTGGACGGCGCCCTGGGTCTGGAGGCCATGCTCAATATAGGCCCGGGCCACTCCCGCCGTGCCCTCTGGTCGCAGGGTCACCGGGCGCTCGCCCCGGTCGAGAAAGCTATACATTTCCTTGCCCACCACATCGGTGCCTTCGCCAATGCCCCGCTCAAACAGCGCCGTTTGCTCAAAAATAGGGGTGCGGATTTCTTGATAACCAGCTCGACCGAGGACGTCCTGGGCGACTTTTTCCAAGTACTGCCAATAGCCCGACTCCCCAGGTAAAATATCGCGGGTTCCCCGAATGGCTTGGATGGCGGTCATAGCAACGCAAGTCCTACTTTAAAAAATACGAAACAATCACGGGGTCTATTTTAGCCTGGGTTAACCGCCCTAGCTCCTGGGTTCGGGATTATGTCAGAATGGACAAAGCTTAATATTGACCCGTTATTCCCTCGGTTTAGGAGAAACACTGTGATCGAACCCTTGTTACTGGGCATTGTCCTTGGCCTCATTCCCGTCACCCTCTCCGGCCTCTTCGTGGCGGCCTATTTACAGTACAAACGAGGCAACCAATTTAACCTCGACTAGGCTATAAATGGTTTCTTTGCCCCAAACCTTCCGTCTCTCGCCCCTGATCCGCCTCACCCTGATTAACCTCTACCTGGCGCTGACGGTTCCCCTTCCCCTCTTGGCGTGGAAGACCGGCGCCGCGGTTTCCCCCCTCTGGCTAGGGTTAGGGCTTTTGGGGGGACTCTTCCTCCTGGGCGCCGCTCTGGGGGAAAAGGTGGAGGTCAACGAAGAAGGTCTTGGGGTTAGTTATCCCCCCTGGGCTCCATTTTTCTCCCAACGGGGTTGGCGTTTAACCTGGGAGAAAATCGCGGCGCTGAAATGTCGGAGCACCGGTCAGGGCGGGTTGGTTTATTATCTGCTCACAGCGGAGGCGGATCGGGCCTACCTGCTACCGATGCGGATCGCCGGTTTTAACCGCCTGACCCAAATTATTCAAGCCAAAACCGCCCTAGATTTAACGGATGTCCGTCCCCTGGCTCAGCCCTGGATGTACGCGGCGCTGTTGGGGTTAACCGTCCTGCTCTGGGGGATAGAGGCGCTGAGTCTGGCGCCCTTGCTATAGAGGGGGTTTCACTTTGTGTTCTTCTCTGACCCAATGACAGCGGTGATGAAGGCGCTGGGAATCAACTTCTCGAATAGGCTTTCCACCAAATTACTCGGGCTGAACCATTGCCATTTGGAGGCGAGTCGTGTAAGATAATCCCCGTAGCGATCACATCTAAGTTGTAAATTTTTCTCTGCCAAAAAGCTTTAACCATAAGGATTACGGCATTTAAGATTTTACAAATCATTTATGACTGCTACGGGTTCGTCTGACCAAGCCAAATTTTTAACGGAGAGCAACCCCATGAACTATTGTTTTTCACAAATAAATTTGCCAGAACGTGCAAGTAAGCCTCGATCCAAAGGTATTAGTATGATACTGGACAAAGGCTTAGGTCTAAGAGAATTAAATGATTTATTAGAAACAGCAGGCTCTTTCATTGATATTGTTAAATTGGGCTGGGGAACTAGTTTGACTCAGGGGATTGAACTCGTTAAACAGAAATGTGAATTGTTGGCCCGTCATCAAGTTTTAGTGTGTCCTGGTGGAACTTTGACAGAATTAGCTTATTTTCAAAATAAACTTGACTGGTATTTAGATGAAGCGCGCAATCTCGGTTTTTCCTGTATAGAGGTCTCTAACGGAACCATTCCTATTCTTCAAGATGAAAAGCTTAAAATTATTCACCAAGCTATCCAAGCGGGATTTCGTGTCACTTCAGAAGTAGGCTCTAAAATATCTGAAGAAGATCAAAAAATTACGATGGAGGAGCGAATTTCTCAGATTCAATCTGAATTAGATGCAGGAGTTTGGAAAGTTATTCTTGAAGCAAGGGAAAGTGGGACTCAGGGAATTTTTAACAAAAGTGGAGTGACTCAACTTGACCTTTTGAATCAAATCACCTCTCAAATCAATGCAGATGACTTGATTTTTGAAGCCCCACAAAGAAATCAACAATCGGATTTAATCCTATCTATTGGTAATAATGTCAACTTGGGAAATATTGCCCCTTCTGATGTAATTCCTTTAGAAACCTTGCGCCTAGGGCTTCGTAGCGA
>JBKCES010000025.1:0-2554 GCA_046304295.1 Cyanobacteriota bacterium
CCTACATTCCGCAGGTTGGTAACCCTGCTGAGATATTTTACCAATGACCATCAAATCCTTCTCGTGTAAACATTACAGGTGGCTCAATCCCTTACTGGGACTAGGTTTTGAAAATATGGTATCCATGAGGGGCACAAACGCTGAAAGTGTTGCCCCACCCGCCCTTCAATGTCCGTACCAATAATCGTTCTTGATGAAGTGTCTGTCACTCAGATTGTGAGGGTCAATGGTGAGGCCGAGAGAAGCCCAAATATCGCCAATCATCCCAAACAAAGAAAAAAATCAGTCCAAGCAATATCTAGCCTAATTCCTGAAAGCCTCATCTAGACTGGCTTTTGAAATATTCAAGATTTTTATCACAACCTGCGAAATGTAGAATCAAATCCAAAACTGAATCTTTAACCGAGATCGATCTACACCTTAGCTTTTCTAAGGGGGGTTGGGGGTGGATAATCAGTTAACCCCGACTGAGCCAGATTACGGCGTTGCGAATCCAGGTTTCCGGGTTGGCTCTCTCTTCGAATTGGCTCTGTTGGGCTAAGTGCCCCAGAGCGCCGTTAATTTCCGTTTCCGAGTAACCCAGCGCCACTAGGGTCAACTCCACCTCTTCCAGCAGGTTCGGGGGCAGAGAAACCCCTTCCGCACCCGGCGCTAGGTTCAAGACCGCCCGCCATTGGGAGAGTTTATCCTTTAACTCCAACGCTAGGCGCTCGGCGCTTTTTTTTCCCACCCCCGGCGTCTTACAGAGTTGATTCAGGTTGCCGGTTACCACCGCCTGTATTAATCCTTCTAGTCCTAGGGTATCCAGCAGGGCCAGGGCTAACTGAGCGCCGACGCCGGTCACGGCCACGAGTTGCCCAAAGAGTTCCCGCTCCGCCTGGGAGCTAAAGCCGTAGAGGCGGGGGTTTTCTTCCCGGATTTGCAGTTGGGTAAAAACCTGAAGGGAGGACGGCGCTTGGGTTTGCAGGTCGGCGCCCCACCGTTTTGCAATTTGGATTTCGTAGCCGACGCCGTTGACGTCCAGAATTAACAACCAGCGCCCCTGGGGGGTGGGGCCGCAGGCTACGTAGGTACCCTTGAGAAATTGGATCATTACAGTTACCAGTTATCAGTTACCAGATTATCAGGGAGGGGCGTTAACCTTAGGATGGGTTTGCGACGGCGTAAAGCGTTCAATTCCGGCGCTGGGACGCATTGCAGCTATGCCTAACTTACTCGCTTAGGGTATAATCATAAACCTTACCAAGAAGTTCTTTTTGTTCTATAGCAGTCATAAATGATTTGTAAAATCCTAAATGCCGGAACCCTTATAGGTAGAGCCTTTTGGCAGAGGACAATTTACAACCTAGATGTGACCGCTATATCCCAACCTGTTTTATACTAAAAAGATACAATTATTAGCATATATCACTCATGGATGCTATTCAACCAGGTTTATTTGGCTTAAAGCAAACCAATCGAGATTTTACTCAGGAAAAAACTTGGGGCAAGAATCAATTTAACTCATCATTTCCCGCTGCATTGTGTTGCTTTTTGTTTGCTAAAAATCTAGATGCGAACTATCTCTGTATACAAAAAGGCAAATTCACACAAGATTTTATTTCAATAAATGAAGTTTTCGGAATTAACCCTGACGATTCGGATATATATTTTGCTTTTGAGTCTCAATACACTCCCTACCAAAAGCATGTCATTGGCTCACTTGAAAGAACAGACCTTGTGATTCAAAAAAGAACAACTGGTGAATGTCTATCAGGTTTAGAAGTAAAACTAACTGCATTACCTGACAATACAACGTGTGAGCTTGACGAAAACCTATATGGAAGCGAGATTGTTATCAGACCAAGTACTATTGAGTATTTAGCTTGTAGTATAGCCTCAGCTTTTTCTGAGAAGGAATTAAGCGATATGCTTCCAAGTATTTTCATAAAAGATTGGACAAATGCAAACATAGTTATAAAAAATATCGAATTTATTATAAGCGCAATTAAAAAGGTTTCGATCAATTTAGAAACATCACAAAAATCTTTTCTTATTCAGCCAATATGGAAAACGAGATCAAAATCGCCGGAATTAGCTGAAAACTGTTTAGATGTCTTTATTTGGAGTGATGCTGGATTTACAAACTTTATATCTGATATTGCAGATAAAAGCGCAAATGATTCATCAATAAATCGAATAACAAGAACTGCAATCTGGCTTTACAAAATGCTTTTAGATATAAAAGAAACTAAAAGATTTGATTATGAGCAAATCATTGACTCTCTTTCTTACAACAAAAAAAATGATAAGGCTTTTTCATATACAGGAAAAGGTACTAATAAATATATGGCTTGTCCAAGACTAGTCAAGCCAGCAGTATTAAAATCACAAATTAAGGAAATTATATTAGGTGGAGGGCAAAATCTTTTAAGCCCTGAGCGCAGATTTGATGCTATCATTGTTAACTCACCGGATCTATTCTTATAAAACACACCTATTTTTATGAAATGCGTTGATCTCTTTGCGGGTTGCGGGGGGCTTTCCCTTGGTTTTGAAAAGGCGGGTTTTGAGG
>JBKCES010000026.1:0-6021 GCA_046304295.1 Cyanobacteriota bacterium
CCCAATCGTCTTGTTCGTGGGGTCCTTGAAATCGAGAAACATGTCGAGGTACTCTTGACCGGAAAAGTGCGTCCGCTTCAATATATCAGAGACGTGCTTGTAGTTTCTTCGGTCCCCGCCGCTTCTGAAAAAGTCCGTCGAGTGATCTTTCACCCTGTCCTAACCTTGTTTTTGTCCGCGTCAAGCTAGGATACACTCATAGACCAACCCTAGGAATAGGGTCGCTGTCCTGGCGTTGATGGGGAGGGACTAGGCTTAATGAGAATACTGGTATTGGCATGGGAGTTTCCGCCCCGTCTGGTGGGAGGGATCGCCCGTCATGTGGCCGAACTCTACCCCGAATTGGTCAAGCGGGGTCATGAGGTCTCTTTGATCACAGTGGAATTTAACCGCGCCCCGGACGTTGAAAGGGTGGAAGAAATTCAGGTTTATCGGGTGAAGGTGGCGGAGGGGAACGACTTCTTCCACTGGGTGGTCAATATGAATCAAAGTATGGAGCAGACCAGTCGGCGTTTAATCGCCCAGGACGGCCCTTTCGATTTAATCCACGCCCACGACTGGCTAGTAGGCGACGCGGCCATCGCCCTCAAACATAGCTTTAAAATTCCCTTAGTCGTCACCATCCACGCCACAGAGTACGGAAGACATAACGGTCTCTTTAACGACACCCAGCGGTACGTGGCCGGGAAAGAAGGGGTTTTAATCTACAACGCCTGGCGAGTCATTGTCTGTAGCAACTACATGCGCCATGAACTAGAGCGGGCGTTTGGTGCTCCTTGGGACAAAATGGACGTAATCTATAACGGCATCCGTCGGGACAAGAAAAAACGGGATCCCCGGGTGGATTACCCCGCTTTCCGGCGCCGTTACGCCCTGGAGGAAGAAAAGATCGTTTACTACGTTGGGCGCATGACCTACGAAAAAGGGATTTCTGTCCTGCTGACCGCAGCGCCTCAAGTGCTCCATAAACTTCAGGGGCAGGTTAAATTCGTGATTATCGGCGGCGGCAATACAGATCGACTCAAACAACTGGCTTGGAACTTAGGGATTTGGGAGCATTGCCTCTTTACTGGCTTTATGTCCGACGAAGATCTGGATAAATTTCAAACCGTCGCCGACTGCGCTGTTTTTCCCAGTTTATATGAACCTTTTGGTATTGTGGCGCTGGAAAGTTTCGCCGCTCGGGTGCCGGTGGTGGTTTCTAATACTGGAGGACTGGCGGAAGTGGTGCGCCATGGTCACACTGGCATCGTCACCTATACCAATAATCCCGACTCCCTCGCTTGGGGCATTGTGGAGGCGCTCAAAAACCCCGACTATGCCCAGACTTTAGTGGAGAACGCCTACCGAGAATTAGAAGTTCGTTTTAGCTGGGCGAAATTAGCGGCGGAAACCGAGGCGGTCTATCGACGGGTATTGGCCGAGCGGATTCAGGTGGTTTGGGAATGAGGGTTTCTTTTTCCCTAGCGGTGCTGATCTGGCTGGCTAGCGGTTTTCCTATCAGGGCTGAGCCAAAGACGACGATCCAATTTAAATACTATTGGATTTATCCCCATCGTCCTCAAGATCTTGACCCGGAACTCGATGCGCGCTCTCCCATTATCTTTCAGGGGAAAAAATACCGCGGCTATACCCAATGGCGGGTGAGTTGGCGGTTTTATTGGCAAGAAGCGCCGCAAAGTTGCCGGATTACCCGAGTTAACACTGACTTAGATGTGATCTATACCCTGCCCCAAATTCCCCCCCGTCACCGGACGACCCCAGAAACTCGCCAAGCGTTTAACCGTTATTTTCAGGCGCTCTTTAAACACGAAGAAAACCACAAAAATTCAGGACTTTACGGCGCTCGGGAAATTGAGAAAGCCCTTTTAAATCTAGCGCCGGTTAACACCTGTGCCGAGCTAGAAACCCTCGCTAACCAAGCCGCCCAAGCCATCCTTGAAAAATACCGGCGGCGGGACCGGGACTACGACCAACAGACGGACAACGGACGCCAGGAAGGGGTTAACCTCGATTTCTGACTTTTAAGATGTTCGGACTTTCAGCACCAAGTTAGACAGCGCAGTAGGCCTCATCTTTGGCTGGAGGCTGGCAGAATGTAAAGTCGTCATCTCCGGCGCTATCTAGGAGAGCCTCCCTATGACCCTGCCCAATTTTCTCATTGTCGGCGCCGCCAAATCCGGCACCACGGCGCTCCACAGTTATCTGAGCCAGCATCCCCAGATTTATATGACCCCCGACAAGGAAACTAATTTTTTCGCCTTTTGGGGTCAGGCGCTCAATTTTCAGGGCCCCGGCGACGAAGCGATTAACCATTTTTCCGTGACGGAGCTAAAAACCTATGAAGCGCTCTTTGAGGGCGCGACTCGGGAAACGGCGCTGGGGGAGGCCTGTCCCCTTTATCTCTACCATGCCCAAGCGCCGGAACGGATTTATGAAACTCTGCCGGATTGTAAAATCATCGTCATTTTGCGAGATCCCGTTGAGCGAGCCTACGCTAACTTTCTCCATCTGATCCGGGATGGGCGGGAACCCTACCCCGATTTTGCCCAGGCGCTGGCTCGGGAGCCGGAGAGAATCGCCCAGAATTGGGAATGGTTTTGGCACTACGGCCAGCAGGGCTACTATGGACAACAGTTACAACACTACTACGACCGTTTTCCTCGGGAACAAATTCGGGTTTATCTCTACGAAGATCTGCGCCAGAACGCCCTCGGTTTAATTCAGACTATTTTTAGCTTTCTCGGGGTTGACTCCAGCTTTAGCCCCGATATGACGATTCGGCCCAATAAATCGGGAATGCCGAAAAATAAACTCCTCCACGGACTACTAACCCGGCCCAATCCCCTGAAAAGTTTATTAAAACCCCTCTTTCCCGCCCAGTTACGGCAAAAAATTCAACACAATAACCTCACCACGCCGGAGTTAGCGCCGGAGGTTCGAGCAGAATTAAAGGCGCGGTATCGGGAAGACATTCTCCACTGTCAGGCGCTCATGGGTCGGGATTTATCCACTTGGTTATAGGGCTAGACCCACCCCGCCCCTTCGGGGCACCCCTCCAAGGAGGGGAAAGTAAGACTGAGCGGTTCCCCTCCTTGGAGGGGCTAGGGGTGGGTTCATCACTCTGCTTTGATCCAACCTTTTGTTACCCTTGGCTTTCCTATGGTTAAACCGAAAATTTGGCATCTCATTGGCGACAAACGAGCGGGAGGGTCTAATCTCCTAGTGGAGCGACTCAGCCAATCGGCACTGAAGGAAGACTTTGACTTTCTGACCCTCCGCCTCGAAGCCATCAGCGCCGCTCGTCGGCGGGAAAAACCGGACCTAATCGTCTTTCATTACCCCTGCGCCTGGCGCTATTTATGGCGTTTACTGGTCCTGAAATTACAAGTGCCGGTGTATATCTGCGACCACCATTACTGTCAGGGTTTTGAAAAAGAACAGGTTAAATCCCCCTGGCGCTTTCGCCTACTGCTCCGTCTGGCCTACGGTTTAGCCCAGGGCGTCATCGCCGTCTCCAGCGCCCAAAAAGAGTGGATGGTTAACGCCCGACTGGTTAACTCCGCCAAAGTGACGGTTATTCTTCCCGCCTCGCCCCTCGACTCTTTCCTTGCGCTGGCCCCCAAAGCGCCGGGGGAAACCCTAATCCTCGGCGCCTACGGGCGCTTTGCCCCCCAAAAGGGCTTTAGCCAATTTCTGCAGAGGGTTCCCCAGATTCTAACGCCCCAAGTTCGATTAAAACTGGGGGGCTACGGACAGGACGAAGCGGAGATTCAAGCCTTAGCCGCGGCCTTGCCCCAGGTAGAGTTAGTCGGCGCCGTCGGGGATGTGTCGGAATTTTTAAGCCAATGCGATGCGGTGGTCATTCCCTCCCGTTGGGAACCCTTTGGCTTAGTCTGTTTAGAAGCTAAGGCGTCGGGCCGGGCGGTGTTGGTCGCGGAGGTAGACGGGTTGACGGAGCAGGTTCGGGACTGCGGTTTGGCTCTGCCGTTGGATGACGTTCCGGCTTGGAAACAGGCGATTGAGTCCCTAACCCCCCAGACCTTAAAACAGTGGGGGGAAAACGGGCGCCGTTCCGCGGAGGGGGCGTGGCAAACTTGTTTAAGAGATTGGGGGCATTTTTTCCGGGAGAAAACCCAGGGAGGCGGGGGTGAAAAGCTGGCTGACGGCTAAACTTCAGAGCATTGATAGCCCTTTTGTCCGCAATGTGGGCTGGCTGGGGGGATCGGGCGCCATGATTCGGGTTTCTCGACTGTTGGCGACGATTATTCTGGCTCGCTTTTTAACAAAATACGACTATGGCTTAGCGGCGCTGGTGCTGACCACCAATGAATTTGTGCGGGTTTTTACCCGCAATGGGGTGGTGGTGAAACTAATTCAAACCGACGCCGAGAATTTACCCCATTTAACCCAGTCCGCCTATTGGTTAAACTGGGCCATGTTTGGCGGTTTATTTCTGATCCAATGTCTGGTCGCTTTCCCCATCGCTTGGTTTTATCGGGATAGCCGGGTCATTTTACCCATCTGCGTCATGGGTTTAAATTTGCTCTTAATTCCCCTCGGTTTAGTGCAGGCGGCGCTACTGCAACGGGAGGGGCGTTTTAAAGTTATCGCCCTGACGGAAATGTTGCAAATTTCCACCGATAATGTCCTTTCGGCGCTGTTCGCCATGGCCGGTTTAGGGATGTGGGCGATTGTTTTACCCAAAATTCTCGTCGCGCCGATCTGGGTTTATATTATTACCAGAAATCATCCCTGGCGCCCTAACCAACCCTTTACCACCAACCATTGGGGGGAATTAATCGGCTTTGGCCGGAGCGTGTTAGGGGTGGAACTGTTAAACACCCTGCGGGGAAATTTAGACTATTTGATTATTGGCCGCTTTTTAGGGGTGGACGCCCTGGGGGTTTATTTCTTCGCCTTTAACGCTGGTCTCGGGATTAGTCTGGGGATTATTACCTCCATTCGGGCGGCGCTGTTGCCTCATTTGTGCGATGCGAGGCACAATTTAGCCCAATTCAAAGAACGCTATTTTAGCAGTTTAAAAACTGTGGCCGCCGTGATTTTTCCCCTCGTGATCCTGCAAGCCAGTCTAGCGCCTTTCTATGTACCCCTAGTATTTGGACAAAAATGGATTCCCGCCATTCCCATCTTAATTTTGATTTGTCTCTCGGCGCTTCCCCGACCCTTCGCCGATTCTGCCTCCCAATTACTGTTAGCCATCAATAAACCCCAACTGGATTTAGCCTGGAATCTCATTTTTACGGCGCTGTTTACTCTGTCCCTTCTCCTCGGCGTCCAGTGGCAAAGTTTGGGAGTAGCCTGGGCGGTATTGTTAACCCATTGGCTTTGTTTACCCCTCTTTACCCTCTGGGTTTCCCGCTATGTTTTCCGCCGTCCGGCGCCTTTGGAATAAGACCACCCAAGAGGTGATGTTCTATCTAACGTTTTTGGGGGGCGACTGTCGCCTTCGTTTGGATTACCCCATCGTGAAACTGTTAGACCTACACCCCAAGGTGGTCGGAATTGGAGTCCAGCGCCAATCCCTTCGCCGTTCTCGTCATGGCTCACCTTAAAACCAAGACCACCACCGGCAAACCAGAGGAGCGGACAGAATAGAAATGGGCCTTACTGCGGGGACTCTACAACCGGGGACTGACTCGGGAGGGAATCATCCGACTCTTTCAATTAATTGATAGAATGATGACGCTCCCGAACCCCTTACAGGAGAGCCTGGAACAAAAACTTCAACAATTTGAGACGGCTTATCAGCAAATCCTGTAGGAAACCGAACAGCAGAGTCTCCTTTCAAAGTGTCAATGATTTGTAAGCGTTCAAGGGGGTGATCAACTGCGTACTAAAAGAGTCAAACCCTTACTGGGTATGGTTTTCAGGTACTTTTTCCAAAAGAGACGACACGGCTCAAACTAGGAAAATGGGGGTTGTGAGCCGGGAATTGGGATTCGGCGCTAAGTCCCGTTAGAAAAAGCGAAAATCCCCCAATTCTGGGGGACTTTAACT
>JBKCES010000027.1:0-10025 GCA_046304295.1 Cyanobacteriota bacterium
GGAAAATGGGGGTTTTGAGCTGGGAATTAGAATTTTTACTATTAAGAGAAAACCTAAAATAATCAAAAACCGGCATTTTCAATGCCGAAATCGTCTAATCTTATAGCTTGTAACGTTTGGATACCCCCCTGAACGGTTACCTACTCGTTAACCCCTGAAGTGAGCCGTAATAAATGAAAACAGCGCCTTGATTGCCCGCTTGATTTAAATTCAGCGGCTCACCGAGAGTAGCCGCATAGTAGTTGGAAGCCAAAACTGCTAGGTCTTCAATGCCATCACCGTTAAAATCCCCGATCGTCTGGAGTTGGTTTGCCGCGGCAAGAGTATTAATGACAGAGGAAGTTGTGGGCGTGGGAAGTAGAGAAAAACTCCCCGTGGTGGAAATTGTGCCGGCCATTGGACTAATATCACTGCCAATGGCAATTTCCGTGATGCCATTACCGTTGAGATCAACCCCGGTGGCGGAGGTTTGGGTTTCGGGATAATCAATATTGGTGAAACTGTTGAGAGCGCCATCGCTATTGCCCCAGCCCACCTGATTGCCATTGTCTCCCCATAGCAGAACATCATCATAACCATCCCCGTTGTAATCGGCGATCGCCTCGGCTTGAGTGACCCCTCCCACTTGGCTAATGACCACCGGTGTCGAAGTCGGGGTCACGGTTAATTGTCCTAGCTGTTCTAAAAAAGGACTACCCAACACCACCGAAAAGTTCTGGTTACTATCTAAAACTCCGAAATCTTTGAAGCCATCGCCGTTGAAATCTCCTAGGCTAATAACGTCCTGGAGATTAGCATTAGCCAAGGTAATAATTAAATCATCAGTGAGAAGCGCCGCATCCAATAAAGCATCAGTGCTTTTACCGAAAACGACAACCCCGGTATTAGTTCCCCCTGAAAAAATATCGGCAAAACCATCCCCATTTACATCCCCTAAGAGTTGGACAATACTGCCATTCCCGACAATACTATCCACAAAAGGAAGGGGAGACTCGGCCACATAAACGCCCTGGCTTGCTCCGACATAAGCAAAATACAGTTGATTATCCGTCGTCGCTAAAACGGGGAGAATTTGACTGGGTAAACCATCAAGGGTCTGAGACGTTCCATCATCCGTGGAGATGATTAAATTAACATTGCCAGTACTCTCATCCGTATAGGTTAAATAGAGGTTTTCGCCGTCACTGGTTAGGCCGGGGGCCACCTGCGTAGCGCCGAGATTGGGAACCGCATAGTCGCTCCAGGTTAAGTTAGCGGGGTCGTCACCTGAACCCAAAACCAGATAGATATCACCGCTGGAATTGTTGACCGTTCCCCCATTGAGCGCCAAGTAGAGCGTATTATCGACAACGGCGGCGCTCATATCGCTACTGGTGGCGTAATTACCGCCAACGATTTGATTGCTATAAATCCAATCTACTGATGTCAGAGGATTTTGGGCGTTAGAATTGGGATTATCGGCGTAATAGTAAAGAATACTAGAAGTGGGGTTATCCGCCGTAAAGAAGAAGAACAAACTATTTTGGTAAGCGATTAAAGTCGGCGCTGTTGAAGAGGATCCGCCCAGTTGATAGGGGCTATTCCAGGTTTCGCCATTATCGGCGCTATAGGTGACATATAAGTCATCATCGGCATCGACATAAGCTAGGTACAAAACATCGTTGTAAAAGGCTAGGGAAGGCGCAAAAGCCGCTTGTGCGTCGCTGGGGAGCGGGACTGCTTGACTCCAGGTTTGCCCATTATTGGCGCTACTGGTGAAGTAAATCTGACCGTTACTATCTGTGTAAGCCAAATACAGCGCCCCATTATTGGTAATCAGCGCCGGCGATGTTTTGGATGGGGAATTGTTGAGGGAATCGCTAAAGAGAGTAACTAAGGGACTACTAACAAGATTACCATCAATGACAAAACCGTTATCCGCCGACAGATTTGGCAGTTTAATACTACCGTCGTCCGCTAACCAGGGATGACCATAGACGGCGTAGAGTTGCTGAGCATTCGGCGCCGAAAGGAGCAAATCATCCACGCCATCGCCGTTAATATCTCCGGCGCCGATGGCCGCTGTGCCGGCCAGTTGATAAGGAAAATCGCCGCTTAATAAAAAGACTTGGCCGCTATCCCCACTGGTGACGTCTAGATCTAAGGACGCGCCGACTTGATCTAAATTCAAGGGGCCAAACAGCAAATAACTTTGCCCCGTGCCATTGAGAGCTTGCGGCGTCGTAATCAAAAAGTCCTGATGCTTATCGTCATTAATATCGCCGGCGGCGGTAATTACGGTTCCGACCCGAGCGGTGGGAATGCCGCCATTAATGGTTAAGTTGCTGGCCGTATTGAGGGGAATTAAGGGGATAGTGAGTGGTAAAGAGCTTGATGCTACCGGTGCGTCTTGACCGTTGAGCACATAAACGGCGCCGGAATTACCATTGACCCCCTCGGCGGAAATCGCTAAGTCCTGTCGCCCATCGCCATTAAAATCTTCAGAGGCGATCGCCCCCCCGGCGAAATAATTGGCCGCGACCCCATTGGTGTCGGGAATATTTGCCCCGGTATAGGTGGCAAGCTGAGTAGAACGAATCACTCCATTATTAGATTGCGCAGAAAAGACGTGAACAGCCCCCGTCGCCACCCAACTTTGGGCGGGATAATCCCCCTGATTACCAGAGGGCAGTTGATTCAGATTCGTCCATTGGTTAGTGATATTTTGACGATAACCGGGAGCGCCGATTAACAAATCATCCCCTAGGGTACTGCCGCTAAAGGGAGTCGGGGCGCCGGTTTTCAGCGCGGAAACGCCTAAGCTATAACCCGCCGCTTCTCCCACGGTTTCGGCTTGATTATTGCTATTGGTAATATTAAAGGTCTGCCCGGTATAGAGGAGGCTAGTGGTTGGGGTGGCGGTGGCGGAAGAAACCGAGACGAGATAAACGTTACCGGCGCTAACCCCCTCGCTTTGGGCAAACGGCGCCCCAAAGGCAATTTGGGCCGGGGTTCCTTCTGTCGTAAAAAATTGACCCACCGCAACGGCAAAACCGGCGCCGCCTTGCTCATCCAGTCCATTGACGACAAACCCCATGGAATTAGACGTTGTACTTAATTGACTCACATCCAAAGTTTGATTTTGGAGACTGGTCAAATAACTGCCATAAAAAACATAAATCGCCCCGGCGCCATTATTGACATTGGCGTCCCCAATGACCAAATCATCAATGCCATCGCCGTCCACGTCCCCCGTCGCTAAACTCATCGCCACATGATTATTAGCAGAGCCATTGTCCGTCAGGCCCGTAATCAAAATGCCATTGGGATTTCCTAACAAATTAGTCGTTGAGAGTGGAATTGTTGTGTTGTTATTTAAAGCGTCTTCCCCTGCCAACAGAATTTGAACCGTGCCGCCGCCAGGGGGCGTAACCACCGTGCCGCTGGTATTGGTATAACCGCGATTACCGACGGCAATATAGGCTAACTGTCCGCTATTTAATCGATTGAATCCCTTGGCTAAAACAGTAGCAATGGCCGAATTATCGGTATTGATAATAAAACCGCTATCAATTTGTTTTAGGGAGGAATCATTCGCTTCTGTAACCGTCGCAACCCCTAATACCTGAGTGTTGTCGGCAGTAGCCGGTTCAGAACTAGGGGGAATAAATACGGGTAAATCTGAAGGATTTTGTGTCGTTGAGTAAGAAACAGAATTTCCATCGGCAAAATAGAGCGTGTAGCTATTAACGGTTGGAAGATTGCTGGAATTGGGCGCGGTTCCCGTATCAATAGCTAACACTAAATCTAGGCTTTCACTGCGAATCGGGTAACTCAAATCAGTGGCGGCTTCCGTTGGATTTAAAGAATTGACCAGGCGATCGCCAATGATCACCGCCAGTTGATTACCGGTAAGAAGGGTTTGACTGCCCTTATTAAAGTAATTTCCAAGGCTATAGGTTTGGCCATCCACCACCAAAGCAATGCCCATCAGGGTTTGACCCACTTGACTGACTAGGGTGGATTGAAACAAGGTATCGGCAATACCGTTGGGGCTAATACGACTGCCGTTGGCTACCTCCGTGTTGCTGACAATATCCCACAGCGCCGGATTAGCGTCGCTTAAAATCGTCGGTACGATGGCTGTAATTGGATTAATTGGTTCCGGCGCTTGCCAAGTTGAGCCGTTCAAAACGCTGTAATGGACTTCTGGGCCGGCGGGAACGGGATCATTATATTGGGCTGTGTAGCGACTGCCGATGGGATTAACGCCAAAGGACTGATTCAGAATTTGATCGCCCGGGATAGTGGTAAAGTTATCTGACGTTAAGGGTTGGAACGGCGTGGTTGCGTTGGCGAGGGGACTCCCATAAACGGCCACTTCATCTAAGAACAAAGCCGAGTCGCCGCCCGCTAAAGTCAACTGGGCTGTATTGGGTAACGGCTCTGTTAAAGTCAGAGTAGAAGTTTCAACTAAAGACCCATTCAGGTAAAGGGAAAGGGTATTATCAGCGCCGTCATAGCTTCCCACCACGTACTGCCAAGTATCAGCGGCTACATTCGGCGCTTGCAGACTACCGCCTTCAAAATCCAAGCTCAGGGTTGAACCGTTGAGGCTTAACTCAAAAACGGGATTTGAGCCGGAATTGGGGGGCTCCAGAGTTAGGAAATTGAGCTGAAGGGAGAGTAAATTCAGCGCGGCGGTGGGTAAATCGGCAACCTTAAACCAAAACTCCACCGCCCAGCCTTGAGAGGTTAGGGGAATAGCGGTATCAAGGGTTAAGCTACCTCCCCCATCAAACTGAGCCGCCGGATTGGGATCGCCCGTCGAGGTCTCGGGATTCTCCAACGCCCCCTTTTCGTTCAAACTCACTGTTCCCGTGTAGGCGCCGTTGGCCGGGGTTCCCAAGGTTCCCAAATTATTGGCCACGGTTCCCGTTAATTCCGCTAAACGCAGATAAATCAGAGGGTTATCGGCTAAAACTAAAGAACTGTAAGAGCTGGGTTGACTTTCCGTCCAAAAAACCGCCGCTTCTCCCCCCAACATTTCAACACTTAACTCCGTAAAGGCGTCGGGGGTAATTTCCGCCAATACGGGTTTGGGGGTTGTCCAACCGGCGTTGTTGAAGCTTGACCAATAGATACTGGTGGTTGTCTCGTTATTGTCATTGGTCGTATTTAACCAAGCCGCGATGACTTCATTATCCGGCCCCAGACCCAACGCCACTTTTTGGTCCTGACCGGCTTGATCGAGGGCAATCGGCGCCGCGACTGACCATGAACTTAGCGTGGGATTATAAATAGAATAGTAAATATCAGAGGCGCCTAAAGCCTGATTAATTTGGGCGGTGTCCTCTTCGCCGTAAATTTGTCCCGGAATGGCTTGGTTATTTAAATCACTGCTATCAACACGAGCCCAGGCGACAATATTTTGTCCGTTATATTCAATAGCCGCGGGATCAAAATCAAGACCGTTCCCCGTTCCCGGAATACTTTCAAGTTTAGCGTTGGAGGCGTTGGTTGTCGTTTTAATTACAGTGCTAGCGACTGCCGGCGCCGTGACCACTTGCTGAACCTCAAAGCCGTTTAACGTTAGGCCGTTACTGTCTTTGAGAACCCCTTCGTCATTCGTGTTGGGGGAATAATAAACGGAAATGAGATCGCCCTGTCGGACGGGTTCTGCGAGGATGAGAGACAACAGATTTTGAGAACTAGCATAGTTTGGCTCAAGGAGAATTACTTCATTATTGGCATAAACCAAGAACTGACTCAGATCCAGGGAAGAACTATCGATGTTTTGAGCAAAAGTGAGGGTTAACGCCGTCGCAATACTATCCTGATAGGTGGTTAGGGTCGCCACAGCGGCTAAGGGTTGACCGGCGCCGTCGCTATTATTCGTGACTGCGACATTTTCAAAAGCTGGAATCCACAGCGTTGTCCCCGTGACATCTGTTAAGAAAAGATTATCGGCGCTTTCGTTGGGGTCGGAATTTAAACCATAACTAACGGTAACCGTTTCCCCCACATTGATCGGGCTGGTTAAATTTAAGGTTACGGTGCCAACGGCTGGATCGCCAATGTTTTCCACTGCGTTGGGATTACCCTCAACAAAAACTTGAAACTGCTCAGGTTGGGGAGAACCGCCAAGTATCTCATCCGAATTAGGGACAAAGAAATTGATATAAATTTGACTAGAGTTATCGGGATTGACAACCGCCGAAATCGGCGCAAGGGGGGGAGCGTCGCTACTCCAGGCCATTAAAATATTGTTACTAGCAGTCAGCGCCAAAGCTGGGGTTTGATCCTGGACAAAATCATTGGCGATCCCGGCAATAACGTTCGTCGTCGCAATGCTATTGTTAAACAAGCTATTGACAAAACCGGTATTGGAGACAGCGCCGCTCTCAAAGGTAAAGCTCGGTAAAGGATTGTTATTACTATCCTGTAACTGCAAGCCTTGGTCATTGACTTGATAGCTAACGGTAAACGCGCCGCTAATAGGGGCGGATAATTCTAGGGTGACGCTCTGATTGGTTACCCCTAAAACTGAGGTTACAGTAACGTCAGAGTTCTCCAGGGTAAACTGACTGACGTCAGGAATAATTTGAGGATTTAACTGGGTATTAAAATTAATAACAAGCTGATTGCTGGTTCCAGTATAATCGTCGTCTGTTCCTCCCGTAGGATTGTAGGTATAAACAAAATTGGGGGAAGAAGCATTGATAACCGGGACAGAATCCCCATCAAACCAAGACAAAGGCTCCGAGCCATTATAGATGAGTTCAATGGTCGGAGATTGCTCAAAACCAACAGAACTTTGATAAGGAATCGTTTGCTCTAGGCGAAAAGAAACAACTTCAGATCCCGCCGGGGCGACGACGCCGAAAACTGGAATCGTTACGGTAGAGCCATCGGCGTTCGTGACCGTGACTTCAAAATCGTTGGGATCTACATTGAGGGAAGTCGTTAAGGGGTCGTCAAGATTGAAGGTAATCAGGGAACCTTGAACGCTCGCGTCAGAGGCGGCGCTGAACCCGTCGTTGAGTAACGCCCCTGAAATTTCCCCAGTCGTAGATAAATCCCAACTCCATTTCCATTCTGGAAAATATTCGAGAGTTCCTCCTAGAAATCCTAAAGCTTTAACGGTTAAACGAATCGGCACACCGAGGGTAAAAGCGCCGGTTGCGGGAGTCTGTTCCGCAAAGCTAAATTTCCCATTGAGATAAACTTGAGCGGAGAGAATCGCCTGAAAAAGATAGGGAATATTAATACCCCCCGCCAGTCCGGCGCTGACGGGAATACTGACATCCAGACCATCTAAAACTAAATTATCATCAGCCCGTCCAATAATCTCCGTAATATCCGACAGTAACGCCAGGGCAATGGCCTCAACGGCGCCGAGGGGGGGAATGTTGATCGAAGCGGCTAAAAAGGCGTCCGATCCCGAACTATTGGGCGCTAAGTAGGGCGATAGCAGTGGCACATAGTCAGGACTGCTAGGGGATAATTGCCATTGAAACGCAACCCCGACACTGCCCAAAAAATTCACAAAAAAAGGCGGCTCCTCATAGATAGGAAATTTCACCCCAAAACTCAGCCCCAGACTGCCCTTTTCGTTGGCTAAGGGGAAGTAGCCCTGGGAATTGGGGGTATTACTGTAGTTGTATAGGGTCGAAAAACCCAGGGAAGCGGAAAAGTAATTGCCGGAGCCAATTCCCCCTTGAAAATCTTTATTGGGTTTGCCATTTTTGCCTTGCTTGGTGGTTTGATAGCTAATGCTAGCCGCCACATTCAATAACGGCCCCGCAACGCCGTTAATCAAGGTCAACTCGGGATTTTTGCCCCCGGACGCCGCCTGCAAACTGCCTGCAATATTGATGCGTTTAAATAAATTACCTAAATAGCCATTGGGTTGATCCGGGGATTGATTGAGGAGGTTAAATTCCAGTAGATTGGTGTCAAAATATTGCGAGGCATTCCAGTTAAAACCGCTACCTTGAAAAACTTTATAGCGGTGTCTGCGCTGGTGAGGGACAAATAAGACGGCTGAAACCCTTACTCAGTAAGGGTTTCAGTGTTCTCACACGTCTGAATACCGCTATAGCTTTTTTCTTCTGCGCCGTAGTAAAAGAAGTGGCCAAAGCCTGGATCGTGTAAGGAGTATTGCTAGAATTGGTATTAAACGTTAAATCTAGCGCCGGGGTCGGAAACTGACTACTGCTAACGGTAAAACTTTGATAATATAAATCCGTGTCTTCCCGGATGCTGAAATTCTGAACGTTATCCGCGTTAACTTTTTGTCCCACCACAAAGACCGTACCGTCATTATTGGCGATGGCCCTCGGTTCTAAATCTCCCACTTGATCGCTGGTCAAAGCTTGGGGACTGGCTAACCACTGCAATTGCCCCTGCTCGGTGTACTGAGCCGCCGTGTAGAAAATATCGCTATCATTCTCGCTACCCTGTTGGTAAATAACGGCTAAGCCGGGGCTACTAATATTGGATGAGTCTTGGATCAGCGTCTCGCTAGCGACTAAATTTAAGCTCGTAATATTCTCCGATAGTCCTGTGGCGATAGTCTGAGCGTCCCGCCAAGTCCCGGAGTTATCATCATAAACAGCGTACCAGAGGTTTCCCGAGTCCACCCAAACGAGATGGGTTTCGCTAAAACTATCGGTGGTAATAGCGGAAAGACGATTCGTCAGGGTAATGGTCATAGCGAGGTTATCCAAATGGCGAGTGTTATGCCATCCGAGTCAGAATTGAACCCAGATGGCATCGTGGTTTGCAGACGTTAAGACTTGGCGGGGGACGAGAAAAGTTGATCCTTGCGGGGAAGTTTGTCTAACATCTCTGGAGACAGTTGGAAGGTATTTCCCAGCGCCGCGTCAGGATTGCTGATAATCCAATCGTTGAGATCGATACTTTGATAGTCGCCATCATCAAAAACAATCAAAATATCGGTGGGTTTATTAGTTTTGTTAATCAGGGCGTGGCCATAACCCTTCGGCACATAACCCACATCCCCCGTCTGTAAACGACTGACGCTGGCTTTACCTTCGGAGGCAAACACGCTTAGTTCCATTTCCCCATTTAAAATGTATTGCCATTCATCGGCGTTGGGATGCCAATGGAGTTGACGCATTCCGCCGGGTTCTAAGTGGATTAAGGCTCCCGCCATATTATAGCTGGCGGGAAATTCCTTAGCCGACGCTAGCCTCAGTGTATTCCCGGCTTCAGAGGTGAGAGGTAGTTGCTTCCCTAAATTATAGGTATGGGGAACCTGAATGCGGGGGGTCGTAGCCACGCGGGATTCTGTTTGCGCCAGGGGCTTCGGCGCCGGTCCGCGATTAGAAATATAAACTTGTTTTTTCGGTAACGCCTTAACTTGCTCTGGCGTCCAGCCAAGATTTTGAGCTACCCAGTCGATGGGGGTATGGGAGAGCCAGTCGGTTACGCTAAAGGTGGCTCCTTCGGAAAAGGTGCCGTCATTAAACACCAGCAAAAATTTAGTCGTCTTAGAGCCAACCCCTTCTAGGCTATGCCCCCAACCCTTGGGGAAATACCACAGCCCGCCAGCGTCCACGTCGGCGATTTCTACCTTGCCTTCGGGACTGGTTAAGGTAATACGCGTAGTTCCCTCCATCACATAGGCCCATTCAGCGGCATTCGCGTGCCAGTGGAGTTCCCGAATCGCCCCCGGCTCCAGAGTCATATAAACCCCGGCCATTCCTTTACTGACGGGAAAATTATAGGTGCCGACCTGCTTAGTCGTACCGCCGTCGTAAGTCACTAAAGGGGTTTTATGAAAAGGATAGCTGTAGTCCGGGAGTCCTTTTCCCCAAACTACATTGGCTAGGGAAGGCCAGTTAGAATCTTCGGCGATTGCAGGGGTGATGTGACTAGCCTGAGTGACGGACACTTCTGGCTGAAACCCAAGTGTAGAGAGGATTCCCGAAAAGTAAAAAATCTGGGTAAGCTGGAGAATCTACAAAAATTTCCCGCTTATGACCCAGACCAAAATCTACAACCGAGTGTATAACTTT
>JBKCES010000028.1:0-10494 GCA_046304295.1 Cyanobacteriota bacterium
GCCTTGGTCTCCGGGGTGGGGATGGCCGCAGGACAGGCGGAATAACTGACGCCTCGGTAGCATTGGGCAACTTTTTCGCCGCTTTGGGTCTGGGGCGGGGAACTGATGGGCGGTTCATAGCTAATGCCCCGATATTGGCGGCTCTTTTCGGGACTCATCGGCGCCGTTGGAGCGGCGCGGTGTTCTAATTGACGCCAGAACTGACGGACGGCACCGGCGGTGATTACCAGGAGCAGAATTTGGATCTGCCAGGGCGCCAGCAGGAGACTAACCAACAAAAAAATCAGGGTTAAAACCGCCGTTAGGTAGGCGATTTCAGCCTCGGATTTTTGGGCGACGTAGCGAGTGCCGAGCGCCAGCCCCAAGGGCATCAAAAAGCTAAGATGGTGGATTTCCATCTAGACCTCCGGGAATAGGGAACCTTTTTCTATTTTCCCCCTGGAGTCGGCGCTGGATTCTGTTCAAGGCCGACAAAACCCAGTTTTATTCTTCCCTTCAAAGCTATGATTTATACACAGGTATTTAGATCTATCCTTAGCTGACATTAGGAAGGGGAGAACCAAATTTAAAGTGCCCCTAATATAACGGTCGTAGATGATTCGTAAATCAAGCTCTTCGCAATTAAGGACAAAATAACCACCCCGCCCCTAGCGGGGCACCCCTCCACGGGAGGGGAATCGTAACAGTGAGTTGTCGGCTAAAAATTCCCCTCCTCTGGAGGGGTGGCAGGCATCAGCCTGACGGGGTGGTCAAACTGCGAGATGAAGACGAAATTCATAAATAATTTGTGATGGATATATAGCAGTCATAAATGATTTGTAAAAACTTAAATGCCGAAATCTTTACAGGTAGGGGTTTTTGGCGGAGGATAATTTACAATCTAGATGTGACCGCTATAGAGAGAAATTTAGGGGGAGTCCTAAACCTCAGCCTAGTCAAGGGGATCTTGATCGGAGGCCCGGACTTCCTCCTTAAAACCTCGGAGGGTTTTTCCCAAGGCAGCGCCGATTTCCGGGATTTTCTTGGGACCAAAGATCAAGAGAATAACGCCGAGAATAATTAACACTTCCGGCCAACCGAGTCCAAACATTAACAATAATCCCCCAAAAATAACCAAGCGGTTTACCCGCTTAGTATAGCAAGGGGAGGATTAGAAAATTTCTGCGGTCAGTGCCTGTTTAAGCGCAGAGAGTCCCTTTTTCAGGCGACGGGAGACGGTGATCACGCTGACTCCCAAGACTTCGGCGGTTTCCCGTTGGGTCAGGTCGTGGAGAAAGACAAACTCTAGAATATTACGGGTGCAGTCCTCCAGTTGACCCAGCGCCTGCTGAAGGCGGATTTGGTCTTCTTGGCTGAGTTGGAAACTGCGGTAGTCCTGATCCGCTAAACAATCCCCCAAATTAACGGGATGATCCTCGTCGGCACCGACGGGGAGGTCTAGGCTGAGGGGTTCGCGATTTTGAAAGGCTTGTTTGACGTCCTGCCATTCCGAGAGCGGGATATTCAAACCTTGGGCGATCTCCCTATCGCTGGGAAGGCGATGGTGACGGAGTTGAAACTCCCGTTGCCAGACGCTGGCCTGTCGCCCCAACTCTAACCAACGGCGGGGAATCCGTAGGCACGGCGCTTTGTCCCGGAGAAAATGCTGAATCTCGCCCCGGATGTAAGGAATCGCGTAGGAGCTGAAGGCGTGGCCCTTCTGGACGTCGAAGCGCTCGATGGCCCGAATCAGGCCCAAACACCCCACTTGCACTAAATCTTCGTAGGCTTCCCCGCATTGCCCGACCCAATGATGGGCTTCTTTGCGCGCCAATCCCAAATTCAACTCTAAAATACGATTACGCAGTTGGGGCGAGGCTTGCTCCCGGTACTGTCGCAGTAGAGTCAGGGTTTCGAGCTTGAGGGTGTCTTGGATCATGGGAATTGCTAGGAACCGAGCATAAAGAAGGGTAATGGTAGATCAAAAAAATCAAGGGAACCCACGGAAAGGGACGGATATCTCCGCCTAACCTTTTTCACTATAACTAGGGGATCTCCTCGGGAGCAATGGGAAAACTATCGAGGCCGGGGTCAACATCTCTTATTTTCTCTCCCCATTCCTACGGAGGCACCTTCCCTCACTATACCCTTGTTCAAACCGGCGCTGTCAAGATTTAGAATGGGCTAGCGGGCGAAGCCCCGAGTCCGTTCATGAGGTTGAGATGACGATTCCTAGCGCCGTTCCTTCCCCCTGTTTTGTCCTGGAAGAAGACCGTCTGAACCGAAATTTAGCCATTTTTCGCCGGGTTCAAGCCGAGGCGCCGGTGGAGATTATGTTGGCGCTAAAGGGGTTTGCCCTCTTTTCCTCTTTCCCCTATCTCCGCTCTACCCTGGCTGGCGCTTCCGCCAGTTCCCTCTGGGAGGCCCGACTGGCGGCGGAGGAGTTTGGCAAGGAAGTCCATGTCTACGCGCCGGCCTACCGGGAGGCGGATTTAAAGGACATTTTACCCCTGGCGACCCACGTGGTCTTTAATTCCCTGAGTCAGTGGGCCCGCTACCAATCCCTCTTTGGCTCAACCTTGCCGGAGGCGGGGTTGCGGATTAACCCCGAATATTCCCCGGTGGCCACGGCGCTCTACAATCCCTGCGTCCTCGGCTCCCGTCTGGGCGTCAGGGCTTCGGAGTTGGGAGGGACGTTACCCCCCGGCATTCGCGGCTTTCTCTCCCATAATCTTTGCGAGAGCGATTCCTTCGCCCTGGAGAAAACCCTCAGCCAAATCGAGACCCTCTTCGGCGCGGTTTTACCCCAACTCCATTGGCTCAACCTTGGGGGCGGGCATTTAATGACCCGCCGGGACTACGACATCGACCACGCAATTCAGGTTCTGAAGCAATTCCACCAGCGCCATCCCCACCTGCGGCTAATTTTAGAGCCGGGGTCGGCGGTGGCTTGGGAAACAGGAGTTCTCGTCAGCACCGTGGAAGACCTTCTGCCCCAGGACGGTTTTACCTACGCCATGTTAGACGTCTCCTTTACCGCCCATATGCCCGACTGCCTGGAGATGCCCTACCGCCCCGAGATTCGCGGCGCTCGTCAGCCCCGACCAGGGGAAACGGCCTATCGTCTGGGGGGTTCCAGTTGCCTAGCGGGGGATTTTTTGGGGGACTACGCCTTTGATCATCCCCTACGGATGGGCGACCGCCTCATTTTTGAGGACATGATGCACTATACTTTGGTGAAAACCACCATGTTTAACGGCGTTCCCCATCCCGCCATTGGTTTTCTGCACAGCGACGGCGAGTTTGAACTCTGGCGCCGGTTTGATTACGCTGATTATCGCCAGCGGATGGGTTAAGCCGACTCTAGGGACTAGCTCCGGCAGATTTTTAAACATCCGCCCAAGACTAGCCCTCCCGGGTTTCAGCTCTGATAGGCTCTCGCCTTTTAAGCTTCCGTCCCTTCCGCTGGCACCGTTTCTGCGACCGCTTTGGGGGTATCCAACTTCAGGGTTAAGAAACGGAGCACTTCGTCGCTGAGGCGCATACTCCGCTCTAGGGGCGCAATTTGCTGGCCGGCGCCCTGGAAATGGAAGAGGGCGTAGATCCCGTCCACAAAACGGTTAATGGGATAAGCTAACCGGCGCTTGCCCCAAACTTTCACGGTGACTTCCTGGGCTTCCTGTTGGGACAAAAAGTCCTTATATTTGGTCACTTCCTGTTGAACCTGCTCCTCCGGGAGGTCGGGGCGCAGAATAACCATCATTTCGTACTGATTCATCGGTTTTGTTTCCTTCTGGACAAGGGGGCTTTTCGGAAGATTGGCGGGCAATCCCGTAAAAGCAAGGACCCTTAATCATACTACGATGGGGTATGGTCTGTCTCTCTCCCGCTGTTGGCGCTCTTTGATGGGGATGACGGCGGGGATTAAGGTTAAGCCCCATCCCCATTGAAAACTGTGGTTTAACTCCCCCTCTTGGGAGCTACTGTGTATACACAAGTGCCGAGATCCCCCCTAGCCCCCCTTTACAAGGGGGGAACTGACTTCAAAGTCCCCCTTGCAAAGGGGGATTTAGGGGGATCAAACTCAAAACTGAGTCTTTAACCGAGATCTGTGTACGCCGAAGCTCTTGGGAGGGGGTTTGAAGGTTGGGTTCTCAACCGCAAGTGCCAGCACCAACCCACTCCTAACCCCCCCAGCGCCGGTATGGAAAGATGAGATTTTTGGAGGTTTTTTGATGACTCTCGCCCCGACATCGGGCCGCTTTGCCCTGACCACGCCCCTCTACTACGTTAACGATATTCCCCACCTGGGCAGTGCCTACACCACCCTGGCGGCAGACGCTCTGGCTCGCTTTAAACGCTTGCAAGGTCATCCTGTCCGGTTCATTACCGGCGCCGACGAGCACGGGCAAAAAATTGAGCGCACCGCCGAAGCCCTAGGCCTTGAGCCCCAGACCCACTGCGACCAAATTGTCGAAAAATTTCAGACCCTCTGGACGGCGCTGGAGATTCGTTACGACCGCTTCAGCCGCACCACGGCGCCGCAACACCGGGCCATTGTGGAGGACTTTTTTAACCGGGTTTACGCTCAGGGAGACATTTATCAAGCCCAACAACGGGGCTGGTATTGCGTGGCCTGCGAGGAGTTTAAGGAAGAGCGGGATTTACTAGAGGGCGGTCACTGCCCCCTGCACCCCAAGGTCAAGGCGGAATGGCGGGACGAGGAAAACTATTTCTTCCGCCTCTCCCGTTATCAGGAACAACTAGAGCGGCTTTATCAAGAAAAACCGGAGTTTATCCAACCGGAGAGCCGCCGCAACGAGGTCTTGAAGTTTGTCGCCCAGGGACTTCAGGATTTTTCCATCTCTCGGGTGAATGTGGATTGGGGCTTTCCCCTCCCCTGCGACCCAAGCCATACTCTCTATGTCTGGTTTGACGCCCTGTTGGGCTATGTGACGGCGCTCCTCGATCCCGAAGATGAGCCGACCTTAGAGAACGCCCTTCAGGCGTGGTGGCCCATTAACCTCCACTTGATTGGTAAGGATATTCTGCGTTTCCACGCCGTTTACTGGCCCGCCATGTTAATGTCCGCCGGCCTACCCCTACCGGAACGGGTCTTTGGGCACGGTTTCCTAACCAAGGATGGCCAAAAAATGAGCAAAAGCCAGGGCAACACCATCGATCCCCTCGATCTCGTCCGCCGCTACGGCGCCGACGCGGTGCGTTACTACTTTTTGAAAGAAATTGAATTTGGGCGGGACGGGGATTTTAACGAAACCCGCTTTGTCCAAATTCTCAACGCCGATTTGGCTAACGATTTGGGTAACCTCCTGAACCGCACCCTCGGGATGGTGAAAAAATATTGCCAAGGGCAAGGCCCCCAACTCACCGGCGCCGATATTGACCCGGAACAGACCCTGCGGCGGCTGGGGGAAACCCTCGGGCAACGGGCGACCGAAGCTTATGAGCAACTGGCCTTCCATCAAGTTTGCGAAGCCGCCCTCGCCCTCGTCCAAGCGGGGAACAAACACATCGACGAGACGGCGCCCTGGAAACGCTTCAAAGCCGGCGACCAAGCGGAGGTGGAGCGCATCCTCTACAGCGTCCTCGAATCTCTGCGCCTAGCGGCCTATCTCCTCTCCCCCATTATTCCTAACCTGAGCGAGCGCATCTACGCCCAACTGGGCTTTAACCTAACGACGGCGGACTTTGAGGGCCATAGTCAATGGGGCGTCCTCAGTGCTCAAGGGGAATTGCCCGAGGGGCAACCAGTTTTTGCCCGCCTTGAATTACCCGCAAACGGCGCCGAATCGGAAAAGACCGTCTAGAATGGGGAGCGGTTCTCAGAAAAAGTACCTTTTGACTAACCAATTGCCCTTCTCCTTTCCCTTGGAGGCTGTTTAAAAAGGATCAGCGCGTCAGTTTGCTCTGCCCTAGCCCCCCCCTTCGACAGACTTCGGCAGGCTCAGTACCGAGCCTTGGAAAGGGGGTAACTCTCCTCAAAGTCCCGAGGATTCACGGAGAGACCTAGGATTTTCTAAACCGCTTCTTAACCGCCCTTCGTTAATCTAACCGGTTTATGGTAATATTGACTCTTTCAAAACCCTAATTTTTTTTCTTTCCTTTATTTTTTAAACGCTTTAATCTTTTTTTAAGACGCTACTTTATGTTTGAAGATTTTGAGAATGATCCCCTCTTTACCCCGGATCAGCTCCTCGAAAACCGCGGGCGAGTGGCAATTTTTATCGACGGCTCCAACCTCTTCTACGCGGCGCTCCAGTTGGGAATTGAGATCGACTATACCAAGTTATTGCACGCCCTCACGGGAGGGTCCCGCCTACTGCGGGCCTTCTTCTACACCGGGGTAGATCGCACTAACGAAAAACAACAGGGATTTTTGCTCTGGATGCGGCGTAACGGCTACCGGGTCATCGCCAAGGATCTGGTGCAACTCCCCGACGGCTCGAAAAAAGCCAATTTAGATGTGGAAATCGCAGTGGATTTGATGTCCCTGGTGGGATTCTTTGATACCGCCGTCATTGTCAGTGGCGACGGGGATCTGGCCTACGCCGCCGATGCCGTCAGTTATCGCGGCGCCCGCATTGAGGTGGTGAGTTTGCGCTCCATGACCAGCGACAGTTTGATCAATGTTTCCGACCGCTACATTGATCTAGATCAAATCAAGGAGGAGATCCAAAAACAACCCAGAACCAGCCCCGCCTACCGGGGCGGATTAACCGGTCTCACCCTCCGGGAATCCGGCGCCTCCTAAACCCGACTTTCTACCACTGCCTATGAGCGCCGCCCCGCCCCCCGCCGATCCCTGGAACGCCAGCCTCTACCAAAACCAACACGCCTTTGTTTGGGAGTATGGTCAAGACCTCCTTTCCCTCCTGCAAGCCAAGACGGGGGAGCTTATTTTAGACCTCGGGTGCGGCACGGGACAACTAACGGCGCTGATTCAGCGGCAGGGCGCCGCCGCGATTGGCCTCGATAGTTCTCCCCAGATGATCGCCCAGGCCCGAGAGAATTTCCCGTCCCTAGATTTCCGCCTGGCGGACGCCACCGCCTTTACCCTAGAAACCCCGGTAGACGCAGTCTTTTCCAACGCCGCCCTCCACTGGATTCAGCAACCGGAGGCGGCCCTTGAGCAGGTTTATCAGGCGCTGAAACCGGGGGGGCGCTTGGTGGCGGAGTTGGGGGGCAAGGGCAATATCCAGACCATTCGCCACACCTTGGCGGCGCTGTTGACCAAGCGGCACTACGATCTTTCCCATCCTTGGTATTTCCCCAGTTTAGGCGAATATACTTTCCTCCTGGAGCAAAAGGGCTTTCGGGTCACCTACGCCATTTTATTCGAGCGCCCCACGCCCCTAGAGCAGGGAGAGCGGGGATTATTTAACTGGCTGACCCAGTTCGCGCCGGTTTGGCTGGCGCCCCTAACACCGTCAGAGCAAGAGCAAATCTATTGGCAAGCCACAGAAATTCTCCGTCCCCAACTCTACCGGGGCGGGATTTGGTGGGCCGATTATTGTCGTCTGCGAGTTTCGGCGCTGAAACCGGAGTCCGGCGCTTAAGCTTGCCGAAGCGATACCCTATACCCCATTCCCCCGGCCTTATTTGTTTTTATGAAGCGTATTTTTATCACCGGCATCAGCGGTTGTATTGGTCACTATCTCGCCGAAGCCTTGTTCCCCATTGCAGACTACGAACTTTTCTTCTTGGTGCGTAATCCCCAAAAATTGCGCTTTAATCCCCAGGATTACCCCCAGGTTCATCTTATCCCCGGAGACCTGGCCCAGATTGAAGACCAGGCGGAGTTATTACAAACCATAGACTGCGCCGTCCTCATCGCCACTAGTTGGGGCGATCCCCAGGAGACCTTGCAAACCAATGTGGTCAAAACTTTGACTTTGATCAATCTTCTCAATCCAGAGCGTTGCGAGCAAATTATTTATTTCTCCACCGCCAGTATTTTGAACCGCCAAGGACAGCCCTTACCGGAAGCTGGGGAATTGGGTACTGACTACATCCGTACTAAATACCTCTGCCATCAGGCGCTAGCGGGGGAAGTTTTAGCGGGCGGGTTAACGGTTAACCCCCAATTAACCGAGAAAATTACCGTGGTTTATCCCACCCTCGTCTTTGGCGGCGCCGAAGATAAGCCCTATTCCCACCTCTCCGGGGGGCTGGGGGAAATTTTAAACTGGCTCAATCTCATCCGCTGGTTTCGGGCGGACGGCAGTTTTCACTTCATCCACGCTCAAGATATCGCCCGGGTGGTGGCCTATCTGATCGCCCATCCCCAGGGGCGCCGTCAGGATTGGGTATTGGGGAACGCCCCCCTTACCGTTAAAGCGGCGCTGGCGCAGATTTGCGCCTATCTCGGCAAACCCGTTTATTGGCAAATTCCCCTCTCGATCCCTCTGGCTAACTTCTTCATTCGCCTCTTTCGCATTGAAATGGCGCCCTGGGACCGCTTTTGCCTTAATTACCGGCACTTCACCTACCCTAATCCCATCAACCCCCAAGTTCTGGGTCTAGAAAGCTATAGTCCCACGGTGGCGAAATTGATGGAGGTCAGCGGTATGACTCCCCAGTGAACCAATGGTTGCCCCCAACCCCCGCTAGACCTTCGGGTGCGTTAGGCTCAGTACGGCGCAGTGGAAAGGGGGACTTGAACAGACATCAATTTTCTCCGGTTTCAAGTTTTGGCGGCGCTGTCTTTGCGAGTCGAAGCGGTCTTCTTAACCGTCGTTCTCTTGCGGGGTGTTTTGGCGCTCTTCGCGCCGGTGGAGGCTCGTTTTTTCTTAGCGCCGGATTTAGTCGCTAAAACCGCTAGGGCTTTTTCCAGAGTAAACGTTTCCGGGGTTTCCCCTTCCGGCAGACCGGCGTTAACTTTGCCATGTTTGACATAAATCCCGTAGGGGCCTTGATAAATATTGACCGGCTCCTGATCCCCTGGATGAACGCCCAGTTCCTTGAGGGGGGTTTTGGAACCCCGGCCCCGTTTCGGTTCGGCCAAGAGTTCCAGCGCCCGCTCTAGGGTGATGGTCAAAACGTCGTCCCCGACTTTGAGGGAGCGGTAATCTTTGAGATCCTTGCCCTGGTCGTGCACCACATAGGGGCCAAAGCGACCGAGGCTGGCTTTAACGGGGGCTTCCGTCTCCGGGTGAGCGCCCAACAGACGAGGCAGAGCTAAGAGACCCAGCGCCGTCTCTAGGGTAACGTCCTCTAGTTTGGCCCCCTTGGGCAAAGAGGCCCGTTTCGGTTTTTTATTCTCCTCTGTGGACTCTCCCAGTTGAACGTAGGGGCCGTAACTGCCAATGAGGAGGTAAATCGTTTCCCCGGATTCGGGATGGACGCCCAGCGCCTGGGGGCCTTCGGTTTTTTGTTTGAGGAGAATGTCCACCTGCTCCGGGCTGAGGTCCGCGGGAGTCAGATCCGCCGGAATGGACGCCGTCACCACTTCTTCGCCCTGGGGAATTTCAATGTAGGGGCCAAATTTGCCGATTTTGACCCGGGCGTTAAGGTTTTCCAGTTCAATGGCCTTGGCGGCGCTGGGGTCGATTTCGCTTTCCCGAACCTTAACTTGGCGCTCTAGTCCCCCTTCCCCGAGGAAAAAGGTTTGCAAATAGGGCAACCAAGCGGTTTGCCCGGCGGCGATTTCATCCAAGGATTGCTCCATGCGGGAGGTAAAGCCGGTGTCCACCAAATCCGGGAAATGGGCTTCCAGCAGGGAAACCACGGCGAAGGCGGTAAAGGTGGGAACCAGCGCCTTACTGCGCATCTGGGCGTAGCCCCGGTCCATAATGGTGCCAATAATGCTGGCGTAGGTGCTGGGGCGGCCAACGCCTTCCCGCTCAAGGGTTTTGACCAGAGAGGCTTCGGTGTAGCGGGCCGGGGGTTGGGTTTCGTGGGCGACCTCGGTTAAGTCTTGGCACTGGGGCCGGTCCCCCACAACCAGGGGAGGCAAAATCACCTCCTGATTTTCTAAACTAGCCTCCGGGTCGTCCGAGCCTTCCACGTAGGCCCGGAAAAAACCGGGAAAATCAATCCGTTTGCCGGCGGAGCGAAATTCTGCGTCTTCCACTTGTATTAAGACCGCCAACTGAGTCACCTGGGCATCCGCCATCTGACAGGCCACCGTCCGTTTCCAAATCAGGTCGTAGAGCGCCAACTCCTGACCGGTTAACCCGGTGCGGTTGGGGATACGAAATTCCGTCCCCGCGGGGCGGATGGCTTCGTGGGCTTCCTGGGCGCCTTTGCTTTTGGTGGTGTATTGCTTGGGTTTGGGGCTGAGATACTCGGCGCCGTACATCTGCTGAATACACTGGCGGGCCGCGGTGATGGCCTGCTCCGAGAGATGGACGGAATCCGTCCGCATATAGGTGATGAAGCCCTCTTCGTAGAGCTTTTGAGCGGTTCGCATGGTGTCCCGGGCGGACAGGCCCAGTTTGCGGTTGGCTTCCTGCTGGAGGGTGGAGGTGGTGAAGGGGGGGTAAGGGCGCCGGG
>JBKCES010000029.1:0-4581 GCA_046304295.1 Cyanobacteriota bacterium
CCGCTGTCGCGGACTGAGTGCGAAGCCGACCCGAGCGGCGCCGACTGAGGGGGCGTTTTTCGGGGCGGTCGTCGGGATAGGTCGAGAGAGGAATCGCCATAGCGGGAAGTGCGGAAGGCTCTGGGGGGGAGGACAGGGGCGGCGTTAGGGAGTAAGTTTCCAGAGAATTTTGGACATCTAGATCGTTAAAATAGTCGTCTAGGCGGAGGAAAGATGGAGGTAGCTCGCAGAAATAGGGACTCAGTTCTTCCTGGAGCCAATTTTCAGTGTAAACGTAAAGACCGGGCAACAGATCCGGCTCATTCTGGGAAAGGTCGCGGATGGCGCTCAGGGCTTCGGCATCTTGAGTTTGAGTCACCCAATCCAGCGCGCTTTCCGTTTGACCTAATAATAAAGCACAAATCGCTTTTTCGAGAGTCACATCTTGACGATTGGCCAAAGTGTCCAAGAGTTGTTGGGCCACCTGTAGTTGAGCCGGCTGTTTCTGGGTCACCGCTTTAGCGACCTGGGTATGAAAACCGAGGTAGGCGGCTAGCGCCGAGGGACGACTCGCTTCCGGCAAGAACAATTCCGCCTGCTCTTCAAGGGTCAAGTGACCGCGCAATTGTTGGATAAATTTGACAAAATCCTCTCCGTTTAGCCCCGACTGGTCGTTGCCCCGACCTTCAATACCGCCCCGGTCTTGAATCAACGCCCTCAAAAGGTCGACGCCCCGTTGACGAGCGCCGACTTCGGTCTGAGGACGGGTAAGTAGTTCAAAAATTCGATAGGGGCGAAGTTTATAGAGTTCTTCGCGGATTTCTTCTTGAAGCGCCGGGAATTGACCGACAGTTTGCAGGCGAGCCAAGGCCTTTAACACCGAAGCCGCAGCCTGCTCGTAGTCCTGATTATGCCACTGGTCTCGACTCAACTCCAAATAGGAAAGCGCCAAGATTAACAGGTAATCGGTATTTTCTGACTGGCTCTGAAGCGTCATCTCCGCCAGCTCTAAACTGAGGGCGTAGTCTCCCAATTCTTGTAAAATAAGCAAAGCGCCGATCAGTTGGCTTTCTTCGACCTCCAAAAAAGGTTCCTTTTCCGTCTCCGGTTCTGGCTCCTCCGCCGTCAGATCCACCTCCGCTAGCAGTTTCTCCCCGCTCTTACCCCACCATAACTGGTCGTACTCCCGGCGCTGGTCCGGGTCGCTCAAAACCGTCTGGGCTTGCTTCAGAAGCGTTCTCCTGGCATCGAGGGCACTTTCGCTGAAGCCAAGGTGCGGCATCTGTACGATTTTGTCCTGGTAAGCTAGGCCAATTTGCTCCTCCGGGGCTTCGGGGAGAATACCAAGAACTTGGTAATAATCGAGGGGGATGCGCACGAGAGACTTCCTGTTGGGGGCGTCCAGTTTAAATTTCTTAAAGTTTACCAGAGCGGGCCGGAAAGCCTTCATCTAGTCAAGGCGCCGTCTAGACGACCCAAGATAGCTGACTATATTACTTAAATTCATCAATGAGCGCGATCCGAATTCTGATTTTTCCGTTCCCCGGGAATCGCTTCCATCGGTAAAGGTCTCGTCTGGACCAGACGAAGCCAGTCTTGGGTGTTGCTCAACTTCAACTCTGTCAGCCCTGATTATCGCCTCGGCTCTAAATATGACTCTCATATCACTTGATTAAACATCATTCTATAGCAGGGTCAAGTGAATTATGAACAGGCTCCGGCTAGCTCTCTCCGATGACTGTTTTTATGGATGTGATTCCTGTTGCGGTCTAAACATTTTCTTATTATTTTCTCTACTAATGTCCTACACAATTAGGCCAGCCATCTTCTCATTGAACAACACTTTTAATCTAGCTAAGCTGAGTTAGCCACGTCTTATGCCGTCGCCGAATTTAAAGCTTCTGCTCTCTCGCCAAGAGATTGCCGTCTTAGTTAAGCGCCTCGCCCAGGAGATCGACGTCGATTATCAGAGTCGAGCCATAACTGTTCTGGTCGTTCTCAAAGGAGCTCTTCTCTTCAGCGCCGATTTAATCCGAGAGAGCCAAACCCCCGTCGAGCGCCTAGAGACGATCCATCTCGCCAGCTACGGCGCTAGCGTCGTCAGTTCCGGGGCAGTAACTCTCAAAGGCGGTCTAAATCCCCAATCCTTGGCTGGACGGGATGTGCTCGTTATTGAAGATCTGGTGGATACAGGGCTTTCCCTCCAGGCGCTGTTATCCCATCTAGAAGCCTATCAACTCCGTTCCCTCCGGGTCTGCGCTCTCTTGGATAAACCCGGTCGGCGCCGAACGTCGGTGAGGGCGGATTATGTCGGTTGCGTTATTCCTGATGTCTTTGTCGTCGGTTATGGCATGGACTATGCCGAACAATACCGCCAACTCCCGGCCATTTACACCCTCGGCGCCGGGGGTTAAATTTTGGCGGCGCCTTGAATCCGGCGGGGGATGTGGTTTAATTGTTTAACTTAAAATACTGCTCATTTCCTAGGATAGCTTCCCCATGTCCACCCCAAAAGTGGCCCTGATTACCGGCATCACCGGCCAAGACGGCTCTTATCTGAGCGAACTGCTTTTAGAACAGGGATATGAGGTCCACGGTATTATCCGGCGCACCTCCACCTTCAACACCGACCGCATCGACCATCTTTATCAAGATTCCCACGACCCCAGCGCCCGTTTAAAACTCCACTACGGCGATCTGACGGACGGCACCACCCTGCGGCGCATCCTCGAAGCCATTAAACCGGTGGAAATCTATAACCTCGGCGCCCAATCCCATGTCCGGGTCAGCTTCGATGCGCCGGAATATACCGCCGACTCCGTGGGCATGGGCGCTCTGCGGATCCTGGAGGCGATTCGGGATTACCAGCAAAGAACCGGCATTGAAGTGCGTTTCTATCAAGCGGGTTCCTCGGAGATGTTCGGCAAAGTGCAGGAAGTCCCCCAAAAGGAAACCACCCCCTTTTATCCCCGCAGTCCCTACGCCTGCGCTAAGGTGTACGCCCATTGGCAAACCGTTAATTACCGGGAATCCTACGATTTATTCGCCTGCAATGGCATTCTCTTTAACCATGAATCTCCCCGTCGGGGTGAAACTTTTGTCACCCGAAAAATCACCCGGGCCATCGCCCGAATTTTGGCGGGAACCCAAAAGAAACTTTATTTAGGTAATTTGGACTCTAAACGGGACTGGGGCTACGCCAAGGACTATGTGCGGGCCATGTGGCTGATGCTTCAGCAGTCCCAACCGGATGATTATGTCATCGCCACGGGGGAAACCTATTCCGTGCGGGAATTTTTAGAACTGGCCTTTGCCTACGTTAATTTGAACTGGGAAGACTATGTTGCTTTTGACGAGCGCTATCTGCGGCCGGCGGAGGTGGATCTGCTCATCGGCGACCCGACTAAATCCAAAACCGTTTTAAACTGGAGTCCTTCCGTGACCTTCCCGGAACTGGTTCATTTAATGGTGGACGCCGATTTGGCGGTCTTGGGTGTTAAATCTCCCAACCAAGACGAGCGGGAGCGCAAACTACTGGCGGTGGATAACGCCTTTGTCCGCCAACCTAACAGTGTCATGGTGGACTAGTCAGAGAGTTCCTTCTGGCTTACAATCCCCCCAAAACCCCTTTTTCCCCCATGCTAGACCTTTCCAACCAAAATATCCTCGTCACCGGCGGCGCCGGTTTTCTCGGTAAACAGGTGGTGGCCCAACTCTGTCAGGCTGGCGCTCGACGAGAAAAGATTGCCATTCCCCGCTCTCGGGATTGCGACCTGCGGGACTGGAGCCATTGTCAAAAAGCCGTCGCCGGTCAGGATTTAGTCGTTCACCTAGCGGCCCATGTGGGGGGTATTGGTCTCAATCGGGAAAAACCCGCCGAGTTGTTCTACGACAACCTGATGATGGGCGCCCAGTTGATCCACGCCGCCTACCAAGCCGGGGTGAAAAAATTCGTTTGCGTGGGCACCATCTGCGCCTATCCCAAATTTACGCCGGTGCCCTTTCAGGAAGACGACCTCTGGAACGGTTACCCGGAAGAAACGAACGCGCCCTACGGCGTAGCCAAAAAGGCGCTGTTGGTACAACTGGAATCCTACCGTTTGCAGTATGGCTTTAACGGCATTTATCTCCTGCCGGTGAACCTCTACGGCCCGGAAGATAATTTTGACCCCCGCAGTTCCCACGTGATTCCGGCCCTGATCCGCAAGGTTTACGAGGCTCAAAAACGGGGCGACCTCTCCCTAGCGGTTTGGGGCGACGGCAGTCCCACCCGGGAGTTTCTCTATTCCACCGACGCCGCCCGGGGCATTGTCCTCGGCGCTCAAAAGTACGACCAACCGGCGCCGGTGAATCTGGGCACCAACTTTGAAATTTCTATCAAGGACTTAGTGGAACTCATCTGCGAATTGATGGAATTTACCGGCGAGATTATCTGGGAGACCGACCAACCCAACGGCCAACCCCGGCGCTGTTTGGATACCACCCGGGCCAAGGAACGGTTTGGTTTTGAGGCCCAGGTGGATTTGCGCCAGGGTCTGAAAAACACCATTGATTGGTATCGCCAAAACCCGGTCTGATGAGCGCCGCTAAGGACATTTCCCC
>JBKCES010000030.1:0-7157 GCA_046304295.1 Cyanobacteriota bacterium
ATTTTGCTGGTTTTACCTTAACTAACGGTCGCTATCAGGCACTGGCCTTCAACGAGCAGGGCTGGCTCCTGAGCAAATCCCTCAACTTGGCCCTCGTCCGCTGGACCGGCGCTTATCGAGAAGTCGAAGCCGTCTGGTTACGCTGGGTCACTCTAGAGGGAGAACTTCTCCCCACAGCTCAAGAGTTAGCTATCCAAGCCACCCAACAGGCCGAGGGAGAGCGCCAACGGGCCCTTGAAGCCACTGAGCGAGCGGAAATTTTAGCGGCTAAACTCAGAGAACTGGGAGTCGATCCCGATAACTTTTAAATCTCCTTAATCCGATGGAGCGCTTCTACCATGACCCTTGCCACAATCCCAGTGCCGACTGAAGAGGCGGTTCTTCTTCTTCCCGGCGAGGATCAATTGCCCTCTGACGACAATGAGACTATGGAAACCCAGCGCCATAAAATGCAGATGGACTTACTGATCGAAAGTCTGGATAGTTGGTTAGCGGAACGGCAAGACGGTTATGTGGGCGGTAATATGTTCATCTACTTCAGCCAAGCCCAAATCAAGACCCAGGACTTCAAAGGCCCTGATTTCTTCGCTGTCATCGGAGTTCCCAAGCGGGAGCTTAAATCTTGGGTGGTTTGGCAAGAAGAAAAAACGCCGGATGTGGTGATTGAACTCCTTTCTCCGAGCACTGCTCAGTATAACAAAACCGAGAAAAAACGGTTTATCAGGACAAAATGCGAGTGACCGAATACTACTGGTACGACCATTAGAACTCTGAAAATTTTGCTGGTTTTACCTTAACTAACGGTCGCTATCAGGCACTGGCCTTCAACGAGCAGGGCTGGCTCCTGAGCAAATCCCTCAACTTGGCCCTCGTCCGCTGGACCGGCGCTTATCGAGAAGTCGAAGCCATCTGGTTACGCTGGGCGACTCTAGAGGGAGAACTCCTCCCCACAGCCCAAGAATTAGCCCAACAAGAGCGCCGACGGGCTGATGCCGAGTGCCGTCGAGTCTTTCAAGCCACTCAACAAGCCGAAGCAGAGCACCGACAGGCAATTGAAGCAATCGAACGAGCCGAAAATTTAGCGGCTAGACTCAGAGAACTGGGCGTCAATCCCGATAACCTTTAAATCTCCTTATCCGATAGAGTCTTTCTACCATGACTCTTGGCACAATTCCGGCGCTGATAGTACTTCCCCCCGTCTCAAATCTGTTTCTCGCCTGAAGATTTGAGGTAGAAGCGTTTACCTTTAACCTGTAAATGCTACCATAGGGCTGAGCGCAACCAAGTCCATGCCTTTTAGTATAAACTAGTATCTAATTTCACAGCTCCAACTAAATCAAGCCAAAAACAACATGAACACATCCGAAAAATACGAGTATGAATGGAACACATCTAACCCTGTGCATGCTCATGGATTTTATGCACCTGTTTTACTCTCTCTACTTCCTCAACGCGATTCAAACAACAACCTTAAACTTTTAGACTTGGGCTGCGGTAATGGCAGTTTAACTAACCTGTTTAGTCAAAAGGGGTTTGAGGTTGTTGGAATTGAAGAGTCAGCTTCAGGTATAGAGCAGGCTCGTCGATCCTTCCCTCACATCGACTTTTTACAACTTAGTCTTTATTCCCCCCCCCCTCAGGAATTACTAAGTTATTTTGACATTGTAGTTTCTAGTGATGTAGTAGAGCACCTTTTCTATCCAAGGGAGTTGCCTCGATTTGCTAGGCAATGTTTAAAATCGGAGGGAGAGTTAATTGTAACAACACCCTACCATGGTTACTGGAAAAATTTAGCCCTTGCCCTGTTGAATGCGATGGATAGACATCATACAGCTCTCTGGGATGGAGGACATATCAAATTCTTTTCGGTTGCCACACTGTCTCAGCTTTTACAAGAAGAGGGTTTTACAAATTTAAACTTCAAATTTGCAGGACGATTGCCCCTCCTTTGGAAAGGTATGTTGTGCTCTGCAAAAAAAACTGAATGAGGTGAATTACGGATGGAAAGACGGTCACTTATTAAAAATAAATTTGCCAGAAGCTTATGGAATTTGGTTTATTTAGTATTGTTCCGTCCCAGTCCTATTCTTTTTCACGCATGGCGACGGTGGTTACTCAGGCTCTTTGGCGCAAAAGTAGGAATGGGAGTTCATGTGTACCCCTCGGCTCAAGTTTGGGCTCCGTGGAATCTAGAGATGGGTGAAAATAGCTCCCTAGCACCTTTTGTGAACTGTTACTGTGTTGACAAAATCATTATTGGACGCAACACTACCATTAGCCAATATACTTATCTATGCTCAGCAAGTCACGACTATGAAGATCCTTCTATTTTAGATCATCCCTACTTGCCTCTAGTAACTGCGCCTATTGTCTTGGGAGACTATGTATGGGTTACAGCTAAAGTGTTCGTTGCCCTTGGCGTTACTATTGGCGAAGGTGCCATTGTCTTGGCCTGTTCAACAGTAGTTAAAGATGTACCTCCGTGGACTGTGGTAGCCGGTTCCCCGGCTGTGTTCAGGAAAAAACGAGAGTTGAGAGATCAATTAAATAACTCCACTGAGCAAAGATAGTACCAACTCATAAAGTAACCGACACAAAAAAGACAAAATAATGCTAAGCGCAATTATTCTAACTTGCAACGAAGAAAAACACCTAGTGCGTTGTCTAAATAGCGTAAAGTGCCTGACCCAACCCTTACAAATTGTTATTGTTGATTCCTTTTCCATCGATGAAACCATAAATATCGCCCAAAGCCATGGAACAAAATTACTTCAGCATCCATGGTTAAACTATGCTTCTCAATTTAATTGGGCTTTATCCCAGCTTCCTGCCGACACAGAGTGGGTTCTAAGGATTGACGCCGATGAGTACTTGACCCCGGAATTAGTCGAGCAAATCCGCCAGCGCCTTCCCGAAGTAGGGCCGGAAATTGACGGGATTATTTTCGGGCGCCGGATGACCTTTCAAGGTAGACTTCTCCGCTATGGCGGCGTATTTCCAGTTAAAGTCCTACGGCTGTTTCGCTATGGTCGGGGACGGTGCGAGGAACGGTGGATGGATGAGCACATTAAAGTCGCCGGTCCTACCCTTGAAATTTCTGGAGAGATAATCGATGATAACCTAAACTCCCTAACCTGGTGGACAGAAAAACATAATCGCTACGCTAGCAGAGAGGCCGTTGATCTGCTTAACCTAGAATATAACTTCATGCCCCATGACAGCGTGGCGAGCCTCAAGGACAACTCCCAGGCGGGCGTTAAGCGTTGGTTAAAAGAAGCTGTTTATGCTAGGCTCCCCGGGGGGATTCGAGCCTTTGCTTATTTCTTTTATCGTTATATTCTCAGACTTGGCTTTTTAGACGGCGGCGCCGGCGCCGCTTTTCATATTCTCCAAGGGTTTTGGTATCGTTACCTCGTGGATGCCAAGGTCGCTGAAGTTAAACGCTACATGAAAAAAACAGATAGCCATGTTATCACGGCTGTTCACGATATTTTAAACATTGACTTAGAGGCTTAGAAGGGGATCATCTCAGGTTTACACAGGCAAGATACCTGTTCTACTAATTTTTCTTGTGGGATGGACAGCCTGCCCGTCCAGATTACAAAAGTGAGATGCTCTCGTTAGAAAACCTTAGTGAAAGCTTGGTACTAAAAATACTAAGTTCGCTAAAACCCTAAAAATCAAGAGCCTAGTCCGCCTAGAGGTGAAACCTTGACAGAAACTCCTCAGTGAATTGGTTCACTTGATAAGGCTTCCCAAAAACTGGCTTTTGATCTATACTGGGCGCCAAGCTTTATCCTGAGCGACGGGAGCTAGCCTATGTTTGCCCGAGCACTCCGTAGGTTCCCCCTCTTCTAAAACAAGAAAACTGCAAACTTTAACCCATGCTGTCCAAATCATTACTTAAGCTGGCTCTGAGCTTGGGGGTTTCCTCCGGCGCTTTTGCCCTTGCCGAACTCCCCGCTTCCGCCGCCTTCGTCTCCCTAGAGAACGCCTCCATCGGCGGTACTAGTCCTACCGATTTTATCCTCCGTTGCACCAACAGTAACGTAGGCGTTATCCCCGTCGGCAACGTTGTCCCTTGCCCCGGGGGGGTTACCCTAGATAACGTGCTCCAGGGTGGCCCCGGAGCTCCGGGAGGGAATGTGGAACTCCACTCCATTCTTTCCCCTAACTTCGACTTCAACGAGTTCACTACTTTGGAAGGCACTCTCGATGGTCAAGATTTCTACGCTCGGAGTCTAACCGCCGACGACTGGTTTGCGAACGACAATGCCTTCACCAGGAAGTTCTTAAACGACGCCCTTCAGACCAACGGCTTTGATCCGATTTTCTTCCAACCCGCCAACTTTGACACTCTCGTCAATACCTTCATTGAGCGAGGCGGCCCTCAACGCTTCTCCGACCCCAACATCACCTACGTTTTAGCGGATGATCAAACCGGGGACTTGACCCTTGGTTTGGCGGGCACCCTCAACGCCTCTAACCTCCTTAAACAGCTCTTTGCTGGCGTGGTTGACCCGGCACTGATTCCCGACATTGTTCAGGTGAGCGAAGCGGTGTATGTGAATTACAACAATCCCGGCATCTTCTTTGCTCTCGGCGGCTCTAGCTCTCTCTTTGAATTTGCAACTTCTGGTCAAAGCGCCGTTGAGACTCCCTTTATCCCCGGCTGTCCCGGCGGTGCGGCGGCGAACGTTTCCTCTCCCTTGGCTCAGTGCTCCTACAGCGCCGACTTCCAAGTGGTGGACGTGACCGGCGCAACGCCCCAGAATCCGTTCCTCCCCGATCCGAACATCCCCATCCCCCCCAACGGTGCCGTCACCTTCGAGAATATTACGATTCCCGATACGGGCCCCGGAACCATTGAGGCTATCTGGTTTGACCCCCCCGCCGTTGTTGGCTTTGAATTCATCGTTTCTAGCGGACCTCTCTTCTCCACCATCGAGTTATTGCCTCGTCTTGGCTCCGGCCCTGGGAGTAATGAATATTACATTCTTCTGGATGACGGCGGCCCCGATGATTGCGACAACTTCTCCGTTGATGGCGGCACCGCTTTGGGTGGAGAGGCTTTCACCTTTGCCAGTCCGGTTCGTTGTTTCCTGCTTACGGGCATTGACGAAGGTCTCGGCATTGGTCCTGACCGGTACGCGCCGGGGAACACAAACTCGGTTCCCTTCCCGGTGGGCTTCACCTTCAACGGCCCCGGAACGGTCAGTTTCACTCAAACTCCCACAGTGATTCCTGAACCCATGACCCTCCTCGGAGCCGCCGTGGCCCTAGGTTTCGGCGCTAAGTTCAAGCAAAAACGCTCTAACTCTGAAGAGGAGTAGAAAAAACTAGGGCTGTTGCTCTAACCTGAGTCCTCCAGCAGTAATCCTGACTGGAGGACTCTTGACGATAGTCAACTTTGGTGTGAGGTTCTAATTGTGATGATAATTAAACATTTATCCTGTCCCGCTCTTGTTTTAACTCTCGCAAGTTCGGCGCCGGTCTGGGCCGATTCTAATTCTTCGCCTTTAACGCTAAAGGAATTTATCGCCGAGTCGAGTTCTCAGGATGCTGAAGCTCTACTACTGGGGGAAGAGAGCTTTTCCAACCGACTAAACTTCCTTACGCAGGAGACTACTCCGGTTGAACCCATCGAAAAGGTTCAGACGACTCCACAATCAGAGCCAGTTCAAGGCAATTACGGCTACGTTAGCCTCGGTTTAGGAGTGGGTTTTCCCAATAATGCAACCGCCGACGATGTCGGTATTAGCATCCCTCCCCTGACACCAACCAATAGCGGTTTTCCTGGGAGCGTTGATCAATCCTTTGACGCTGGATTTGCCGGAGAAATTGCCGGTGGCTACCAGTTTCAAGATGTCCGTGTGGAGCTTTCCGTGGGTTACGGAGACCTTAATCCTGCGGATGGAACTCTCACCGCTAATATCCAGGGTCAGCAATTTAGCACTTCTTACAACGTTGACGGTGGCGGCAACTACGTAAGCGTTCTTGTAAACGCTTACTATGACATTCCCACCGGGACTAAATGGCGTCCTTACCTGGGCGCAGGTATCGGATATATTAATCTCAGCTATAATGACGTCGTTGTCAACACTCAAATCGGGCAAGCCACGGTTATCGGCGGCAATAGCGGTAGCGCCTTTGGCTACCAAGGGAAATTAGGTTTATCCTACGAGGCAATTCCCAAAGGTAATATCTTTGGCGAAGTGGTCTATCTTGGCTCCACTACGCCTTCTGGAACAGAAGGCTCCTATTCCTCTTTAGGACTTTGGCGCTTGGCTTTAGGTTGGCGTCAAGGGTTTTAACAGATATCAGATATCTGGGTTCACTTAGGGGTAAGCAAGTGCCAAGCCCCCCTAAGCCCCTAATTCTGGGGGGAATTAGAGTCGCAGTCCCCCAAGTTTGGAAGATGCCAGTCGACAGAGAGTCTGCCAACATACTCAAAAACGGTTTGCCATGGCCTACAGCGACTTTACCCTCAGCGCCGCCATTAAGGCTTTTAATCTTCAAATGATAGAGGAGGAGGGACTGTTTCAATCGGCGCCGCAGAAAGCGCCGAGTCTTTTGCTAGAAGACACTCTCAAAGAAAATCTATCCTTGGCGCTGGCAAGTAATACTGAAAAATCTAGATCCGAGATGATTATTGCGCCAGTCTTAATTGACCTCCGAAGGCAGTTAGAACATCGCGTTAGTCTGTTTTCTGGCATTAACTTTAGCGTTGACCCGAGCCAAGGACTGAATGGCAACTGTGATTTTCTCATTAGCCAATCCTCAGAGCTACTAGTCCTGAAAGCGCCGATTGTGACCCTAGTAGAAGCGAAAAAAGAAGACCTCAATGGTGGCTTAGGTCAATGCGTGGCGGAAATGGTAGCGGCTCAATATTTTAATCAGCAAGAGGGTAATGCAATTACTGCAATTTACGGCGCCGTCACCTCGGGAACGGCTTGGAAATTTCTGAAACTCGTTAACGCTCAAGTATTTATCGATCTCAAAGAATACTATCTCGACAACCTTAGTCAGATTTTGGGAATTCTAGTTTCCGCCATTGAAGCGGTTAACCCCCCCGTTTTAATAACGAAACAGATCGGCGCTCCGCCCTAACATGGTAATATCGCCCTAGAGTTTTGTGCCTGAGCGCCGTTAAGATC
>JBKCES010000031.1:0-8536 GCA_046304295.1 Cyanobacteriota bacterium
TCCCGGGGATGACCGCCGCAGTAGTCCTGTAACCATTGATAACAGTCGCCGGCGCTGACGGGTTTGAGTTCGCTCAGGAGAACTTGGATTTCGGGCTCCTCCTCTAGATGAGCGTCCGCGGCGATTTTTTGCAAATATTGGCGCTCTTCCGGCTGAATCACGCCGTCAATCCAGGCGGCGCCGATAAGAATTTTCAGGAGTTGCGGGGTGGGGGGACGCATGGGACGCTGGGGCCATAACGGTGACTCTTAAATCTTAAGGGACTTTGGCAGGGGCGTCCCTGCGCTAAAGGGATTGCAAGCGCCGTTGGAGAATTTCCCTCTGCTTCCGGGCCTCCGCTAAAGATTGCCGGTTGCCTTCCAGCACTTCCGGCGGCGCTTTGGCGGTAAAACCGGGATTATTGAGACGGTTTTCCAAGCCCTGAACCTCTTTGGCAATCTTGGCCAGATTTTTCTCCAGTTTCCCCCGCAGAGCCTCCAAATCCACCAGACCTGAAAGGGGAATCAGGACTTGCACCGTGTCCACCACCCCGGCGATACATTGCAGGTTTTCCTGTTCTAGGCTCTCCGTCAGGGTCAAGCTTTCCACCTTGGCTAAATCCTGAAGATAGGTTTGGGTTTGGGCTAAAATTTTCCGCTCTTGGGGGTTTTCGCTCTGTAAAATCACCGGAACCTTGACTCCCGGCTTAATGCCCGCCTCAGCCCGTAGGTTGCGAATCACCCGGACGGCGCCGAAGAGGAGGGTAAAGGAGCGCTCTAGGTCGGGGTTAATCCAGTCCGGGTTAGCCTCGGGGTAACTCTGCCGGGGTAAAAACGTTCCCTCCCGTTGGCTCAAGGTTTGCCACAGCTCCTCGGTAATGTGGGGCATAAAGGGATGAAGCAGACGCAAAATCCGGTCCAACGCCCAAGCCAAAGTCGCCTGGGCCCCCCGGCGCTCTGGGGAATCCTCCTTCTGCCAAAGCCGACTTTTAACCAACTCGATATACCAATCGCAAAAATCTCCCCAGATAAACTCGTAGAGACCCTTAGCCGCCTCTCCAAAAGCGTAATTGTCCAACCAGTCCCGGGTCTGCCCAATGACCTGATTCAAGCGAGACAACAACCACCGATCCGCCAGCTCTAGCTCCAAACTCGCCACCCCAGCCCCATCTGTTCCCTGATAACTGCTCACTGATAACTGCTCACTGATAACTGCTAACTGTTCCCTGTCTCCCAGGTTCATCATCACAAACCGGGCCGCGTTCCAAAGCTTATTAGCAAAATTGCGGGACGCTTCCACCGACTCCGACTCGTCGGTCTTGCGGTTATATTGCAAACTAATATCTTGCCCGGCGCCGGCCACTTCCCGGATCAGGGTGTAGCGCAGAGCGTCGGCGCCGTATTTGTTGATTAACAAGAGGGGATCAATGCCGTTATTGGCGGACTTGGACATTTTCTTGCCCTTTTCGTCCCGCACCAAACCGTGGATATAGACATCCCGGAAGGGCATTTTCCCGGTGACGTGGCCCCCCAGTAGGGTCATCCGCGCCACCCAGAAAAAGATAATATCGAAGCCCGTCACCAGGGTGGCGGTGGGGTAATAGGTTTCGAGATCTAGGGTTTTTTCCGGCCAGCCCAGGGTGGAAAAGGGCCACAGACCGGAGGAAAACCAGGTGTCGAGGACATCAGGATCTTGGACTAACACACAGTCGGCGCCGTATTGAGTTTGAGCTTTTGTTAGGGCTTCGGCTTCATTTTCCGCCACCACAAAGGGGGTGTGTTCCCTAATTTCTCCCCCGGTTTCGCTGACCACATACCAAGCCGGGATCTGATGCCCCCACCAGAGTTGGCGAGAAATACACCAGTCCGTTAACTTCGCTAACCAGTCCCGATAAACCTTGCGCCAGCGCTCCGGCACAAACTGGGGGGAGTTGGCTTCGTCCAAAAAGGCGAGGGTTTTTTGCGCTAAGGGGTCGATTTTGACAAACCACTGGGTGGAAAGGAGGGGTTCCACCGGCACCTTGCCCCGGTCGCTGTAGGGGACGCTGTGCTGGTAGTCCTCCACTTGAACTAAAAAGCCCCGCTCCTCTAGCGCCGCGACCACATTTTTGCGAGCCAGGAAACGGTCTTGCCCGGCAAAAGCGCCGGCGTTTTCGTTTAAGGAGCCGTCTTTGTTGAGGATATTAATAAAGTCCAAATCATGGCGCTTGCCCATCGCGAAGTCATTAGGGTCATGGGCCGGAGTCACCTTGACGCACCCCGTGCCAAACTCGGGATCGACCCAGTCGTCGCCAATAATGGGAATTTCCCGTCCCACTAGGGGTAAGGTTACAGTTTTACCGATTAAGTGCCGGTAGCGAGGATCTTCGGGATGCACCGCCACCCCCGTGTCCCCCAACATCGTTTCCGGGCGAGTGGTGGCCACCACCAGTTCCCCGGCGCCGTCGCTGAGGGGATAGCGGAACTGCCACAAATGCCCCTCCACCACTTTATTTTCCACCTCCAGATCCGACACCGCCGATTGGGACTCCGGGCACCAGTTCACCAGATAATTGCCCCGGTAAATCAGTCCTTCTTGGTAGAGTTGAATAAAAGCCGTTTTCACCGCCTGGGAAAGGCCCTCGTCTAGGGTAAACCGCTCCCGCGTCCAATCCACCGAGACCCCCAGGCGCCGGAGTTGGTTGACAATGGTTCCACCGGATTCCGCCTTCCAGCGCCAAGCCCGCTCCAAAAAGGCCTCCCGGCCCAAATCCTCCCGGCTTTTGCCTTCCGCCTTGAGTTGTTTTTCCAAAATCGTCTGCACCGCGATACTGGCGTGATCCGTCCCCGGCAACCAGAGGGTATTGTCCCCCTTCATCCGGCGGTAACGCACTAAGGTATCGATTAAGGCGCTTTCAAAGGCGTGGCCCATGTGGAGACTGCCCGTTACATTGGGCGGCGGGATGACCACGCAAAAGGGTTCCCCTCCCTGGCAGGGATCCGCGGTAAAGACCCCTTGCCCTTCCCAGGCGCTCTGCCATTTTTGTTCCGTCAAGCTGGGGTCGTATTGGGAAGGAAGGGAATCAGTCATGGGAGGGGGGTTAGAACAGACAAAAAACTTCCCCTATTTTGCCACAGGGGAACACCCGGGGATGGCAACGGCGCCGTTTATGGACGATAAAAAGCCCTTGGGCGTCTTTCCGTGTTTCGACTCCAAGGGCTTTTTAGGATTACTCCTCACACACCTCTAGACTATAACCCGAAACTCGGTTCCGGGCCTCTACCCCAGGACAGTTTTCAAATTGCCCCTTCGGCGCTGTAGCGTTTCCGGCTGAGAATCGTTTTGGTTTACCCTCATCCCCCGGCCCCTTCTCCCAGAGAGGGAGAAGGGGGGCTAACCGGCGCCTGTTAATAACAGCCTTGAGACTGCGATAGCTGATATCTGTCATCTGATAACTGATAACTGATAACTGATTACCGCGTCACCCCCTGGAACACCGGACGAATATCCGTCCCTTCAAAAGCGCCGGGATTGCCGCTCCAGTTAAAGTCGCTGATGCGGAGATTAATGGAGCCGACCTGGAGTTGGGGATTGTAGCGAATTTGCAGGTTATAGGTTCTGCGGCTGTACTCGATAAAATAATCGGTGCTAATTTCTTTACTGGCGTTGATGCTATAGGCGCTCTGGACGCCCACCCGCAGGGGGCCGTACACCTGTTGAGTTAGTCCCCAGGATAGAACCTGAGTGTCGGCGAAGCGGTCAAAGAGAAAAGGAGAGGCATCTCCCCGGATGCCTTGAAAATAACTGAGATTAAAACCGGTGTAATCCAGGTAAGGTTTGGAAAAATGCCCAAATTGTCCTAGGAGGCCGACGCTTCCCGTCAGGGAGGGCTGGCTCGTGCCGTCGCTGTAGAGGCTGGCCACCCCCGTTAGCCCTGTGGTTAACTGTAGATAGGGGATAATGGGCGTCGGCGAATAACGCAGACCTTGATCCGGCGTGGCGGGCAGACTTTCCCCAATCCACAGGAAAAAGTATTTATTTAAGGAGGCGGCGCCTTGGTAGCGCAGGAGGGTGACCAAATTATCATCCTGGTTCGGCGCAAGGAGATCCGCCTGATCCGTGTCCGCCTGCACATCCTGGATGGAGGCTTGGTAACTAAAGGTCAAACTGGGGTCAGCGCCGAGAAAGAGAGTCGGGGAAACCAAAACGGCGCCGACGCTACTATTGATGTCCTGAAAACCGAGGGAGCCATTAAAAAGGCGCTCCCGGTAGTTATACTCCACCCGTAGGTCGTAGGGATTGTTGATATCCCCCAGCTTATTTTGCAGGGAGAGTTTGGCCCGGAGGGAGTCTTCCAATTGGTCTAAATTCAGGTTAGAAAAGTTGAGGGTGTTGATTAACCGGGTGCGTTCGCTAAAGTTGGCGTCTAGATCCGTGATCAAACCAAAGACCGAAGGACAGAGGGCGCAAACTTCCGAGTTACTCTGGTTAGCCTCCGGGAAAGCGTTGGGGAAGAACGCCTTTTGGATCAGGTATTGGGGCTTGATCTGGAAACGAACGGCGTTGGTGTCGATGGGGGTAAAGCCGCTCTGGATATATAACCCGCCCCGGTCTTCGCCGTCGTAGCCAAAACTTAAAACGCCGGGTTGTCGGTCGCGCCGGTCGATGGTGAGGCGGTCTTGAAAAGGTAGAGAGTTAGTTTGATCCAATAAAACCCGAGAGCCGCTGAGGCGCACCTCGTCCACCTGGGGCGCCACATTGTAGTAGTCCGCGGTTTCCGCCTGCACTTCCAATTCCGGCGGATTAAAGGGGTCGTTGGTAATCCTCACCTTTTGGGCGTTCCAGCCCTCGGCATCGAAGTTGACCCGCTCCGCCTGAAAACGAAGACGATTGAGTTTGCCGCCCCTAGGGGTCTGAGCGCCGGTGGTTCCGAATTGGTTCAAGTTAAAACCGGCGCCGACAGATAACCCCAGGCCTTCGTTGGCCGTAATATTCTGGGTCGGTTGATTCCCCGATAGGCGCTCGTTCAGGCTCTGACCGGAAATGAGGCTACCAGCGGGATCCGTGGGCAGGGTGGGGGCCAGATCCCGGGCCGTGGTGGGTTGATAAATTTCACCCTGGGCTTGGTAAATGACCCCTTTATTGAGAACAAAGAAATACTCAAAGCGTTGCCCTTGGAGGGTTTGTTGCCCCCGTTTCAGGGTGACGTTCCCCTCCGCCACCGCAAAACGATCCGGCAGATTCACCTCCAGCCGATCCGCTAGCAGAACCCCGTTAGCGAACCGCATAGTCACATTCCCGGTGGCGGTTACCACCTGCCGATTTGCGTCGTATTCCTGACGGTCGGAAATCAGCTCCACCACCTCCGGCGCCGGAGTTTCCGCATTATCGGGAGCCTCTGTCCCTGGAGGAGAGATGAGAAATTCCTGGGTTTCCTCCGACTCCCGCACCTGGGTTAAGAGGCGCTTGGCGGTTTGTTTCCCTAAATTTTCCAGAGTTCTCAGGTAGGGAAAGGTCAAGGGCGAGCGCCGACGGGACTGAATCGATAAATTGTTTTTAGAAGCGCCGACCGCCGAAAAAGTTCCCCGAGTTTCCCCTGCTAAGTCCCCGTCCCTCGCTAGAGGACTGATTAGCTCAACCGGCGGCGCCGGCGGGACAAAAGGGGGCAGGAAGGGCATTACATTATCAGGGCGGTTTTCCGGGGACAGGGCGTTCGGACTGTCATTCTAGCCTAGGGGTCACCCATAAAAAAGGGACAAGCTGAAAACTGTCCCTAGGATACAAGTTATTTCGTTGCGCGGCGCCGGGGTCTATTCAAAATCTTTGCGGCCGGGGTTGCGGGTGGGATCGCTGGAGAGAAAGCCGAAGATGAAGATGGAAGCAAAAAAAGCGACAACGATATAAACAGCGATTTTGAGGGTTAACATGGAGGCTCCTAGGAACAGTAAAAACAGTAAAAAAGTTTGTTATACCCAGCGGCAAGCTAGGAAAAGACTCGGAACAGGCGCCGGGGCCTTGACCCACTTTACCCTATTTGGGAGCGAATCTAGCGGTTTAGGGGAGCAGTCGGCGCTGGTCAGCAAAAAATAAGATCTTATTCATGTATTAGAAAGTACTGTCACAATCTTAAAGAACCTGGGGGAACCGCCCCGTTTTTTTGTTACAGTTTAGGGGCGAAATCGGGGGGGAGTCTGCAAAAGACAGCAGTTTTTGTACGGTTTCGGTCTTAGTGCGCCGTTTTTGAGCTATTTTAACCTGAGACTCCCTCAACGTTTTTCCAATGCGTCCCCCTAAGGTCTATGGCAACTATCCTCGTCATTGAAGACGAATTCCCCATTCGGGAGTTGATCTGCGAACTTCTCAGAATTGAGGACTATACCGTTATCGAGGCGGAAAATGGTCGGGAGGGACTGGCTCGGGCTAAGGAAGCGTTACCCGATCTGATCATCTGCGATGTGATGATGCCGGATCTCGACGGCTATCAGGTGCTGACGGCGTTGCAAAGCCAATCGGATACTGTCACGATTCCCTTTATTTTTCTCACCGCTAGGGGGACAAACCAGGATATTCGTCAAGGCATGAAACTGGGCGCCGACGATTATTTGATCAAACCCTTCAACAGCGACGATCTCCTCGACGCCGTGGCTACCCGCCTGCGGAAACGGCAGACCACTTCGGCGGTTTGGCAAAAGGCCCGGGCGGAAACGCCTCAGGATCTAGAAATTCTACTGGGGCGCTCGGCCGCGCCCCAACCCCAGGGGCAAACTTCGGAGTTACTTTCGGAAGCGGATCAACGTCTGTTGGCGGATCTGGAAACGGCGCTGGCCGAAAACCAACTCACTTTGTACTATCAACCCCAATTTAACCTGCAAACCTTGGAGTTAACAGGTTGCGAGGCGCTTTTGCGTTGGTTCCATCCCCAACGGGGGCCAGTGTCGCCGGGGATTTTTATTCCCCTGGCAGAGAAATCGGATCTCATTTTGACCCTGGGGGAATGGGTAGTCGAGGCGGCCTTAACTCAGTGGCGGCGCTGGCAAGACTTGGGGCTAGGCTCGGTGCGGATCGCCGTCAATCTTTCGGCTCGCCAGTTGCGTCAACCTCAGTTTATCCCCTGGCTACTGCGCCTGCTAGAGATCCGAGAAATTCCCCCCCAAGCCGTGGAGGTGGAACTGACGGAGACAACCCTGGTGGAAAATGTCAGTCAATCCTCGGAGCAACTGGAGGCGCTCAAGCGCCGGGGAATTTGGATCGCCATCGACGACTTCGGCACGGGCTACTCCTCCTTGAGTTATCTCCAGCAATTTTCCTTTGATGTCCTCAAAATTGACCGTTGTTTTGTCCAGAATGTCGCTCAAAATAATACCAATATGATTTTGACCCAAGCCATGATCGATATGGCCCATCATCTCAATATCCGAGTTCTGGCGGAAGGGGTGGAAACGTTGGAAGAGTTCCAGTTTCTCAGGGAAAGCGGTTGCGACGAACTTCAGGGTTATTTCTTGAGTCCGGCGCTAGCGCCGGAGGCGTTTACCGAAAAATTGCAAAAGGGCTTTACCCGACCCGAAGGAATTCTATGACCTATTGGCTCCTGAAATCTGAACCCCAGACCTATAGCATCGACCGTTTAGCCCAAGAGGGAGAAACCCTCTGGGACGGGGTCAGAAATTATCAAGCCCGTAATTTTCTCCAACAAATGCGACCGGGAGAATTGGCTTTTTTTTATCATTCCAACACTAAACCGCCGGGAATTGTCGGCTTAGCTAGAGTCGTCGCCACCGGGATAATTGACCCGACCCAGTTTGACCCCCAGAGCGATTACTTCGACCCCAAAGCGGCGCTCGAAAAACCCCGTTGGCAGACCGTGAAAGTCGCCTTTGAAGTCAAATTTCCCCAAATCCTCAGCCTAGAGAGCCTACGGCGCCGGTTTAGCGCCGAAGAGTTCATCCTACTTAGAAAGGGAAACCGTCTCTCGGTTCTGCCGGTGCCGGAAAGCGTCGCCAGCGCGATTTTAGCCGAAACGTCGAATCTCTTCCCTTGATAAACCTGAGTTCGATGGAAAAAATAAGGGCTGAACTCTAAACTGGAAGAACGTTTCGGAGTATCAGCCATAGATATAATCCACATTCCGCACACGCCACATGGAGTGCAGTAGTACAGATAGATGCAATACAGGCAGAGCGCAAGTAAAACCTATTGTGCTATCGCAAGTGTAGTTTAATTTAATTACGCTATCAATAGCGGCAACCTGCGAAATGTAGATTAGACCCGAAAGCTCTTGCTGCTATCCTCTAACTTCTGTCGAACTCACGTTATGTAAGAATCGGTGTGTTTTTACCCAAGATTGGCAAATCCCTCCAGATCTTGTCGCGTCAGCTTCAACGGGCGCTTTAGAGATTTTGCTTATGCCAGCGCCGTTTCCACTGCCGAGTCGGTTCCAAGTGCGGGGACTGGGCCTGCTCCCCTTGCCGGCGCCGGTGGATAGTCTCCCGATCGTCCGTTAGGGAGGGATCGCGATAGGGAACGGCGGCTTGGGTGTGGAGGTGTTCCCTTTCCGCTTGGGAAAGGGGGGGAACGAGGG
>JBKCES010000032.1:0-7511 GCA_046304295.1 Cyanobacteriota bacterium
GATCGAGGGCTGAGCGTAGCCGAAGCCCGACATTCGGGGTGCGTTACGGCTACGCCTAACACACCCTACCGCTTTATTTAAATTTTTTTATAACTATTCAACTTGAAGGAAAAATTCTAATGACTCAAGGCTTAATTTTTCTCGGCGCCCCTGGATCTGGAAAAGGCACCCAAGCCCAAGTGCTGGCTCAAAATCTGGGCATTCCCCACATTTCCACCGGGGATATGCTCCGGCAAGCCATCAGCGACCAGACGGAACTCGGCGCCGCGGCCAAGAGTTATATGGACAAAGGGGAATTAGTGCCCGATGAGTTAATTCTCGGTTTAATCCGCGAGCGCCTGGGACAGGAAGACGCCCAAAACGGTTGGATTTTGGACGGTTTCCCCCGCAACGTGCCCCAGGCGGAGTTTTTAGACCGTCTTCTAGAAGAAATTACCCACCAGATCCAATGGGTGATTAACCTCCAGGTTCCCGACGAAGTCATTGTCCAGCGCCTACTCCTGCGGGGACGGGCCGACGACAGTGAAGCCACCATCCGCCACCGTCTGGTGGTCTATCGGGAGAAAACGGCGCCCCTAGCGGACTATTTCCAAGCCCAGGGTAAACTGCAATCCATTGACGGCCATCGAGCGCCGAAGGAGATTTCCCAGCAACTTCAGGCTCTGGTGGCGGCTTAAGGTGTCCGCGCGGCGCCCAAAACCCCGAGTAAAATCAAGGCGCCGAAAAGAAGGCGATACCAAACAAAGACCCAAGTACTGCGTTTCTGGAGAAACTTGATCAGCCAGGCGATGGCTAGATAGGAAAAGACAGCGGAGGAGGCCACTCCGATGATCAGAGGCAACAGCGTATCCGGCGCCACGCCGGTTTTAAACACTTCTCTAAATTCCACCAGCCCCGCCAAGGTAATGGCGGGAATGCCCAACAGAAAGGAAAACCGGGCCGCCGCCGCCCGCTCCAGATTCATAAACAACCCCGCGGTCAGGGTGGAACCAGAGCGGGACACCCCCGGAATTAACGCCAGGGATTGGGCCAGACCCATCCAAACACCGTCCTTCCAAGTCAGTTGCTCAAAGGGACGCCGGTGGGAACCGAGTTTTTCCGCCAGCGCCAAGAGGAGGGACATGACGATAGAGGCCAGGGCGATGGTGGTGAGACTGCGGAGGGGAGAATTATCAAAATCCGGCACAAAAATCTTTAACAATAGACCCTCGACGACAATGGGCAGGGTGCCTAAACCGATGCCCAGCGCCAGTTTGAACTCTAGGGACTGGTAATTGCGAGTGCGAAGCGCCTTGACCATCCCGAGGCTAATTTGTCGCAAATCGTCCCAAAAATACCAGATGACGGCGGCGATACTCCCCAACTGGATTACGGCGGTGTAGGAGACCCCCGGATCGGCCCAACCGAGGGCAAGGGGAATCACCTTCAGATGCGCCGTGCTACTAATGGGTAAAAATTCGGTCAATCCCTGCACCAAGCCTAGAACCAGCGCCTGAAAGCTATTAATCTGACCCGTCGGCGCCGGACTCGCGGGAACGTCTTCTGCCAACGCTAGAGTCTGGTGCACTAAAACCGTAATCGCGGCGCTGAGACCAATACCGCTGAGATAGTTGAGTTGACGGGATAACATTCAGGGGGCAAAAAAGAACAGATTTAGGAAATCTTATCCTGTCATGGCGCGAGAAGACTTTAATCTCAGCGATAAACCTAGACTTGTGTGGTCTGCTAGAACAGGGTTAGTTGACACAGAGCAGACTACTGAGAGGTTGCGGCACTTACAACGGTTGTATTTAGCGGAGGCCCGAGGGGAACATCCGCCAGAACGACGGGTTAGACCGCTACGCTCGCTTAATGGCCCGGACTACAACGAGGAGCACCACCGCACCGATGGTGGCGACCCCAATACTACCAATCAGACCGCCATTAGCCCCGATACCAAGGGCACTAAACAGAAAGCCGCCGATGAAAGCGCCGATTACGCCAACAACGAGATCACCGATCGGGCCGAAGCCTCCGCCCTTAACCAGAATACCTGCCAACCAGCCAGCGACAAGCCCGACGATAAGAAACCAGATAAAGTTCATTGCGCTCTCCTTGCGTTAAAAAATGGCGAATAGCAGAACACAGTAGGGAACATCAGAAATGCCGACTGCTCAAAATCCATAGCGGCTTGCAAATTAGCGTACCGTATTGAAAATGACCTTCTTAAACACCGTTACCACAATTATAGTTCTAATTCCCCGCCCTGACAATACTTTGTAATAAATCTTTACGTCTGCCCAAAGGCTTATTCAAGTTCGACGCGCACCAGGCGCTATAGCGGTATCTGCACTGGTGAGGGACAGATAAGAGGGCTAAAATCCTTGTCAAGCAAGGACTTCAGCGTTCTCGCAACTCTGAATACCGCTATAACTGATTGAGTTTTAGAGAAAGAAAGACTTCTGAAAACCAGAGGATCATGAGCATATTGTCGGCCGAGATATTTGAGCTAAGATCCTTGAGATTTGTCTTTAAATACACTTGATGGAGTTGCGACCTAGCCAGCAGTAATAGGGTTATCCCTAAAAGACCGATTGAGAGCGTTGTTAGAAAAGGATTTGCTTTAATCATTATTCAGTGTTTTTGAATTAAATATAACTCATCAGTCAACCAACAGAATGCCCTCAAGAAGACTGAGACAGCAACTGTACCATATAACATTCTCCATAATATCGTCATCGCTCCGGTGCCTTTACCTTTCTCCCCAACAGCGCCGACGGTAAAACCGGGAACTTAATGCTCCGTTTGGGACAGCGCCGCAAAAATACGCCAACAAAGCAGGAGTGCCCGAGGAACATGGAAACAGCCTTTCCATTTGCCGCCCTTGAGGGGTAATAAGACCTCTCCCCGACGGTTCAAATAACCGTACCATTCGCCCCCTTCCGGGTCGGGGAAATGGGCCAAGGTGTAATCGTGAACTGTTAAAAAGGCTTGCCAACAGTCCTCTCGTCCGGTCAGTTGAAACGCGAGGGCAAAGGCGACACAGGTTTCCAGATGCACCCACCAGAGTTTTTGATCCCATTCCAACTGCTGGGGCGGACGGCCTTGACTGTCGAGAAAATAAAACAGTCCGCCATGCTCCTGATCCCAAGCGTACTCTAGGGTTTTTAGCAAACAGTCCGCCGCTTGAGTAATCAAATCTGCCTGACCCCGGCGCCGGGCGATGTCCATGACAAACCAGAGGGCTTCCATACCGTGGCCGGGATTGAGGAGACGTCCCTCAAAGGAATCGCTGATTTCTCCCTGGGGGCCAACCGCTTCCCGCAATAATCCCAGACCGGGGTCGAGGAAATCCCCCATCACTTCCGCTACGGTCTGGTTTAACACTTGATCAATGACCTCCGGCGGGAGAAACCAATCCATCTCTAGGGAAAGATTCGCTAAAATCATCGGCACCGCTAGGGATTTCAGGGTGCGGGTTCCAGGGTAGCTCTTGTTATAAACGCCCTTGGGATTGTCCCGGCGCCGGAGGACGTTTTCGTAGGCTTGGCGGGCGATGGCTTGACTGGTTTGGCTAAGCTCCGGGTTTTCTCGCTGGGCCAGGGCGTATTGGCTAAAGGCCATGGCCGCAAAACAATCGGAAAAAATACTGTGGGGTTGAGTTAAGGGCTCCCCGGAACGAGTCAGGGAAAAATACCAGTTTCCCTGGGGATTGCGACCGCGGCGGGCTAAAAAATCGGCGCCGCTCTGAGCCATGGCCAACCACTCGGGACGTGGTTCCACCCGGTTATAAAGAACAGAGAAAAGCCACACCTGTCGACTTTGTAGCCAAACAAATTTATCGGTATCAAAAACTTGACCCCAACGGTCGAGGCAGGTGAAATACCCTCCTTCTTCGGCATCGAGGGAATGGAGGCTCCAGAAAGGGATGATGTCTTCTAACAGCGCCGTCCGGTATTGCCGGGCTAGGGCTTGAAAAGTTTGGGTATTGGCGGAACGCATAGATAGAAATTCGGGGATGTTTAAATAGTTTTAAGCTCTCTGGAGATCGGACGTAAAATTATATCTTTGACCGAGGAGGAAGATAGGGGGGTTTCCTCTGTCACCATTTCCCCAGCCTCTTCTCGCCCCCATTTTGAATAGGGTAAATCAACTATATAGTCTTCTGCTAACTCGCTGAATGCGGGGTTAGAAGCGTTCCCCAATCCCAAAGTTAACCCGAGAGCCGCCCTCGTCGTTGAAGCCCCAGTCAATCCGAATCGGCCCCACGGGGGATTGAATCCTGACGCCCAAACCGTAGCCCAGCCCGCTCCCCGGCAGACCCCGGACGATGGCCGGGAAACCGGGCACGGCGCCCTGGGAGCCGAGGTTGGAGCCGTAATCCACAAAGAGCGCCCCCCCCACGGCGGAGAAAATGGGGAAGCGGTATTCGGCGGTGGCCTGAAGGTAACTGCGACCATTGCCCACGTCCCCTTCGGCGTAGCCCCGCACAGAATTGCTCCCGCCGAGAATAAAGGCTTCGTAGGGGGGCAAATCTCCCAACACCGTGCCAGCTTGGAAGTTAAAGGCGATGGTTTGGGGCTGGGTGGATTCTGTTAGTCCAAAGTCCCGTAGATCTAGCCAATCAATGGGAATGTAGTAGCTGTAACTGCCCCGGAGACGACTGAAGAGGATGTTACCGGAGCCAATGGGCGCTGTTTGCTCGATCCCGAGGCGCGTCAGGGAGCCGCTGGTGGGTTGGAGAGCGTTGTTGCGCCGGTCCTGAGCCGCCACAAAGGAGAGAATAATCAGATCGTCTACCCCGTTGGGACTAAAGGAAAGGGGCTGGGAATCAAAACCGTTAAGCGGCGCCGAGAGGGGGGAAAGTTGCCCATCGCCGTTTTCAACCCGGACGTTTTGGTAGGCGAACCCGGCGGAGAGGCGCCAATCGGGGATGGAAAAGATGCTATCGGCGATGGGACGGAAAAAGGTGACGCTAGCACCGGTGCGGATGACCCTCGGACTGTCGAAACCGTTTAAGGTGCGGATGGAGGAATCATTGCCGTCAAAGACAAGGGAAATAGTGCGGCGCCGGAAGCCGCTGACAGTGTAAGAGGTGCGGTAGGGGTCGCCAGCGATCCAGGGATCGGTGAAGCTGACGTCAAAGAGGAATTCCCGTTCCCCCAACTGAATTTCGGCGCCGATGGTCTGGTTGTTGCCCCCGAGGTTTTGCTCCTGATAGCTCAGGGTGCCAAAGAGACCGCTGGTGCTACTGATCCCGCCCCCGGCGGCCACGGAGCCGGTGTTGCCCTCCACAATATCCACATTGACGATCACTTCCCTAGGGTCGGCGCCGGGGTTAAAGGATAGACGGGCGTCCTCGAAAATCCCTAGCCCGTAGACCCGTTGCAGATCCCGCTGGGCGATATTACGGTTAAAGACGTCGCCGGGTTTGAGTTCCATTTCCCGGGTGACAATAAAGGGCCGGGTACGGCCGTCCACTGGCTCGTCTTCGGCGTTAAAAAAGCGGACTTGGATATTTTGCACCACCCCTTCGGCGATGATTAGGGTGACGGTTCCGTCGGCGCCGATTTTGGGCGACCCCACCACCTGGGCGAGGTCGTAGCCGTTGCTGGAGTACCATTCGTTAATTTTTTTGATGCCTTCCTGGAGTTCCCGCAGGTTTAAAATTTTGCCATACTGTCCCTGAAAGGTCTCTTCCACCACGGTTTCCGGTAAGACTCTCTCTTTCTCGGTGACCGGCGCCGTTTCAATGACCACTTTTTGGAAAACCGGGTTGGGCTCCACGGCGAAGGTAATCCGCACCCCTAGGGGCGTGTCGCTGGGGGTGGCCTGGACATTGCCAAAGTAGCCCGTGGCGTAGATGGCGTTAATGTCCGCTTGCAGTTGGGAACGGGTGGTGGTTCGTCCCGGCTGGGTTTGAACAACGTTATAGACGAGAAGTTCTAACTCTGGGTTGGCGCCGGAGATGACCACTTCCCCCACCAGAACCTTGGGTTCCGGCGCTGGCTCGGTTGTTTCCGTCGGCGCCGGGGCGGAGGGGCTAAAGGAAGGCAATTGTCCAGGGGAGGGTTCCGGGGTAGGGCAACCATCGGGACTGGGACCGGCCTCCGGCGCCGGGGGCGTAAAAGTGGGGAGTTGCCCAGGCGTCGGCTCTGGCTCAGGGGCCGGAGTGTCGGAACTCGGCTCTGGTGCGGGAGAATTTTCCGGGGGGGCGCCGGCCGGCGACGGCTCAGCGGCCGGGGTCTCTGGCGCGGCGGGAGGCGTTTCTGTCTGGGTCGGGGCGGCCTCGTTTTCCTGAACAGGAGGATTGGGCTGTAATTCCTCGGGAAGCGCCGACGGATTAGCAGCGGTTTCTATGGGCAGATCAATGAGGGACGTATCCACCGCCAAGGGAATCCCCTCCAGCGAGAGCGGCGCCAGCGCCAAAGTCAAGGAATCCGACGGGGAAACAGGAGCGGATTGGGCGAGCGCCGGGATTATTCCCCAGCCGCTAGCTAGGAGGAAAAAACCGAGTACCGGCGAAAGACTCAAAGTTTTGACGTTGCGGGACTCTTTAAGCTTGTTTGACACGTCCTAACACCCAATCCAGAAGAGTAAGTAAAGAAAAATTAAAGAATGACGATAACAGCCCGGAGGGTCGGGGTAAAGACCGGCGCCTTAACGGGTTACTAGACTAGCCCAAGGGGACAAGGTTCCAAGGGGGAACTAAAGACCGAGTTTATCGATCTGAGCCAAAACCCGTTCCCGTACCGTTTCGTAGGCGGATTCGACCTGTCCCAAATCTCGACGGAAGCGGTCTTTATCTAAAACCCGAGCCTGGGGATCGCTTTGGCGCTGGTCCCAGAGGCGACAAGTGTCGGGGCTGATTTCGTCGGCTAGGAGAATCTGTCCATGGGGGTCTCGGCCAAACTCCAGTTTGAAATCCACGAGGGTAATCTCGCAGTCTGCAAAAAAGGCGATTAAATGTTGATTAATGGCCAACCCCGAGGTTTTCAGGGTTTCTACCTCCTCCGGTCGAGCGACTTCCAGTAGTAAAAGACGCTCTGGGGTTAGCAGGGGGTCGCCAAGAGCGTCGTTTTTTAGATAAAACTCCACTAGGGGAGAAGGCAAAATTTGCCCCTCCGGCAGGCCCGTTTCCCGGCAGAGACTTCCCGCGGCGATATTCCTGACCACCACCTCTAGGGGAATAATCTCCAGCGCCTTGACCCGCATTTGGCCCGGCGCCGGACAATCGAGGAAATGGTGAATCACCCCCCGTTTCCCCAGGAACCGGAACAACGCCGCAGAGACGGCGCAATTAATTTCCCCTTTGCCTTGAATCTGCCCCCGTTTCTGGGCGTTGAAGGCCGTGGCGTCGTCCTTAAAGACCGTCAGCAAAACCTCCGGCTCTGCGGTGGGATAAAGAATTTTGGCTTTCCCTTCGTAGCGTTTTTCCATGGTTTTGGCGGGTCTGGCTAAGCTTGACTGATTCTACCCCACCCCCGACCTAGCCCCGGCGCTCCCGGTCAGAAAAAAAAGCGACCCTGTCC
>JBKCES010000033.1:0-8397 GCA_046304295.1 Cyanobacteriota bacterium
CTTTTCCGTCGCCTCGTCCAAACGAGTTCCCCGCCCCACCATTTGATAAAACGTAATCGGCGACTTCATATATTTAAAAAACGCCACATTACGGAGACTCGGCACATCCACCCCCGTCGAAAGCAAATCCACCGTCGTCGCCACAAAGAAATTACGATTACTTCCCTTTAAATCCGCCAAGTAATCCTTCCCGCCACTCGCTGACGTACACTTAAACGCATAATTCGCCGCCGGCCGTTGTCCATTCTCCCGACACCAATCCGCGTATAAGTTATTCATGGCGATCGCCACCCGATCCGCATGATTATCCCGAGCGCAGAAAATCACCGTTTTTTGCTCCGGGCCGCCCGTCTCCAACAAATACTTAAACAAGTCAGCGCACATCGCTAAAACCCGATCCGGCAAAACCACCCTCATTTCAAACGAAGTCTTTTTATACTCCGCTTCCAACTCTTCCCGAGTAATCGGCGCTCCTGTTACCGCGTCTTTGGGATTACGTTCCAGAATTTGGTCGATCGTGATCCCCGTATCATCCAGATTGACCCGACTGCGCTTAATCTCACAGGCCGCCAAATAACCGTCCTCAATTCCTTGGGCAATGTCGTATTCATAAACCGGCTCGCCAAAATACTTGAGATTATCCGCCGTAATCTGTTGATCCGCCCTCGCCTCCGGCGTATCTTCAGCAATTTCCAATCGACGGGGAGTCGCCGTTAAGCCAATCTGGACAGCTTGCGCATTGCGGGTCAACACCTGCGACCACTTGCCCCATGCCGAACGATGACACTCGTCAATAATAATGTGACTGAAGCAATTCGGAGGATAATTGATCGTTAAAAAATTCGCCGTTCCCCTTTCATCTCCGACATCCAGGGTTTGGTAAGTCGCAATCACAACCCGCGCGTTTTTTTGAGCATTCCCAGAAGTAGCCCTAGCGGCATTCGAACCGAACACATTTTGGAAAGCCGCCGTCGCTTGACCCGCCAACTCATCCCGATCGCAAACAAAAAGCGCCTTGGTCATCTGCCCCGCGTCCACGATCCGCTTAAGCAAATTAACCGCGATAAAGGTTTTACCGGCGCCGGTAGCCAGCGTTAGCAACACCCGCCCGGAATGTCCCTGCGTCCTGTCTTGAGCAATTTTTTCTAGCGCCGCTCGAATTGCGGCGTCTTGGTAATAGCGGTAATTTTCTCCAACGGTATAGGGCGTCAGTAGAGGCTTTGCCGCCTCATCCTCCAACCGGAAGCCCATCGCCGCTTCATAGCGCCGCTTCAGATCTTGAGGGGTCGGAAATTCCGTAAGGGGCTTAGCTTCGCTAGTTTTTCCGGTCAACCGATCGAACTCGACAAATAAATGCCCGTTGCTACTGAAAACGAAGGGGATGTTAAACCGTTCCGTTAGTTGATAACTCTTCGCCTGTTCCAAGCCATGAGCGGGAGGGTATTTTTCAGCCTTGGCTTCAATCAAGGCCACCGCGATCGGTTCGGTTTCCTCGCTAACCCGAATCCTTAGAGTGTAATCGATACGTCCCTTACTCGACTTCTGGGCCTTGCCGCGCACGATATGGATACTGCCAGCGGTTTCTTCCCGCCGGATCTGGTCTTCCGTCCATCCCCGTTGATATAACTTCGGGTTGATCAGCTTAGCCCGCGTATCCGATTCGCCAAGGGTCATATTCTTGTCTTTTCATGAGAGCTGACTTCCATTTTAGTAGAGGAATATCGAATCTAGATCCCAGAGTTATCCAATTTTGTTGGGCCTTACCGAGAGAACTCAGAACCTCTCCAGGAAGCCGTAAACCCCTCCTCCTAGCGGCGCTGAAGGACGACTTACCCGCCCCCATTCTCAACCGTAAATATAAAGCCAACTTTAATGAACCCTACTGGCGCGGATTAAACCAAAATTTGCCGGCTCTCGCTCGACTGGCCGATCAATTTTCCCATGTTTATGGCGGAGCACTCTTCGACCCCGCCATCCTCAAAGACTGCCTAAATCAACACGCTGTCGGCATCGGCGATATCGCTAGCGGCAGTCATTTAGCTCGGGAGCTCTCTCTCTTGGCCTGCGGGTTTTGAGGGTTTGAGCCTCAGGCCTTGAAAAATCCTAGTTCAGCGCCCCCAGACGCCCCGGATTAAAGATCATCTGGGGATCGAACTGGCGTTTAAGCGCCGCCATCAGCGCCCCGGCGTCGCCGGTATAGCCCCAGGGTTCCACCTGCGTTTTTAAAGCGTCAGCGCCGTCTAGGAGAGTCAGAAATCCCCCGGCCGCTTCCGCCCGGCGCCGGAGTTCCAGTAATTCTGGAGCGGAAGCGGTTGCTAAACGTAGACGCCCCAAGCCGGAGCCGAGGTGAATTTGTCCCCAGTGGGGGCAGTTTTCGAGGTAGCGAACCGCCTGATTAGCGGGAAGACCCACTTTACACAGCGCCGCCTGGGGAGCCAAGGGCGCGGAAAAGCTCTGAAGTAAGTGCCGCCAAAGTTCTTGCTCTTCGGCGCTTTCCCAAACCTGACAGGTTAACGCCAATTCCCCGGCCCACCCTTGCAACAACGCTTTCTGGGCCGCGACACTTTCCGCGACGGATTGGAACCGGGCCAATAGCCCCAACCCTTCGCCGCTCTCTAAATTCTCTAAGACTGAGGGCGTCAGGAGATCTAAAGCGGTCGGGGATAAGCCAGAGCCGAGAATTTGGGCGATCAGGATTTCCAACTTTTCGGCGCCGCCGGTGAGGAGAAGGGTGACGGAGTGGGACGGTTGGGGATAGAGCCGCAGAGTTAATTGGGTAACAACGCCTAGGGTGCCGTAGGCGCCGGTGAAAAGCTTCATCAAATCGTAGCCTGCCACATTTTTCACAACCTTGCTCCCCGCTTTGGCCACTGGCCCGTCCCAGCGCGCAAAGGAAAAACCGAGGACTAAATCCCGAACCCCGCCGTAACGGTGGCGCCAACTGCCCGCGTCCGCCGTCGCCATGATTCCACCCAGGGTGGACTGCTCCGGGTAGAGGGGATCTAGGGGCAAAAATTGACGGGCCGGCGCCAGAAAAGCCTGTAGCTCCGCTAGCTTCATGCCAGCGCCGACGGTGATCGTTAAATCTGCCTGGGCGTAGTCTAAAACCTGGTTTAATTTCCCTGTGCCGAGAGCTAGATCGGCACTGTTGACCAAACCGCCCCAGCGGAGTTTAGAGCCGCTTCCCCAGGGCAAAATCCGGCGCTGATGTTGGGCGCAATCCGCCACCGCTTCGGCTAATTCTCCTTCAGTATTCGGTAAAAACACCGCCTGGGGAACGGAGCTGACCCCCAGACACTCCCGCAGAGTGGGTTCAACCTGTAACCAGGGCGTCCAATGGGAGGGCAAAGACGGCGCTTGGGTTGTACTCATTTTAGTTATCAGCGACCGCTATTCGTTATCGCTTGCCCACAGTGATTTCTAGATCAACTATAACAAGGGGAGACGGCGCTAGAACCCGAATCGCCCTGAAACGGGTCAGGGGAGCCAAAGAACCGCTGTAACCAGCGCCGACGAGAAGGATAAGCCCATCATGCAATTTCTCCATCCCTATCCCCTAGCGCCGGGGCGCCCCCATCTGGTCTATTTGCCGGGGATGGATGGTAGCGGGCGCCTCTTTTATCGACAAGCGCCGACCTTAGTGCCGTTTTTCAATCTCCACTGTCTGGCCCTGGCTCCTCAAGTTCAAGCGGACTGGCCGGAATTAGTGGCGGGGCTGTTAACCCTAGCGGATAAAACCTTCGGCGCTGAAGCCTTTACGCTCTGCGGCGAATCCTTTGGGGGCTGTTGGGCTTTAAAAGTGGCGGAACGACTTCCCTCGAACCTAGAGCGCCTAATTTTAATTAACCCCGCCTCCGCCTTTGCTCAAAATCCGTTGTTAACCCTCGGCTCGGCGCTGACGCCCTGGTTGCCGGAGTTTACCCAGGATTTCTCTACCCTTTTGGGTCTGCCTTTCTTGGCTAATTTGAGTCGGATTGATCTGCCCGACCAGCGCCGACTCCTTTTTGCCATGCGCTCTCTGCCGCCTGCCGCGGTCAGTCGGCGCCTAGCATTGTTGCGGAACTTCCGCCTGGAGCGCCCCTTGACCCAAATTCCCCAACCCACTTTAATTATCGCCAGCCGGGGCGATCTGCTTTTGCCCTCCGTTCAGGCGGCCCATGGGTTGCAGAGCCAGTTGCCCCAGGCGAAGCTGGAAATTTTGCTCGACAGCGGCCACGCCTGTCTGCTGGAACGGGACTTAAACCTCGGCGCTATTCTCCAAACCCATCACTTTTTACCCCCCGCCCATGATTGAGCAGTTAACAACGGAAATCCTCGTGGTCGGCGCCGGAACGGGAGGAACCTCTGCGGCGATCCAGGCGGCCCGGCGGGGTCGTCGGGTAATTTTAGTCGGCGAATTTCCCTGGTTGGGGGGAATGCTCACCAGCGCCGGGGTGGCCGCGCCGGACGGCAATGAGTTGGCGGCGTGGCAGACGGGAATGTGGGGGCAGTTTTTACGGGACTTAAAGCAACGACAACCGGAAGGACTGGATCACGCCTGGGTCAGTTTATTCACCTTTGATCCGGCGCTGGGCGCCCAAATTTTCGCCGATTGGGCCAGAGCGTTACCGACCTTAACTTGGATTAAAAATCAGGCGCCCCTGGAGGTTCTGAAAAGCGGGGAGCGCATCCTCGGCGTTCGTTTCCCGGACTATGAAATCCGGGCCCAAATCACCCTCGATGGCACGGAATTGGGGGACTTGCTGGCGCTGGGGGAGATTCCCCACCGTTGGGGCTGGGATTGGGGCGCCGATTACGGGGAACCCAGCGCTCCGAGGGAACCGAATCCAATCACCCAAACCTACCCTGTCCAGTCCCCCACTTGGGTTTTCCTGCTGGAGGACTACGGCGCCGAGTTAGCTCCCAAACTGGATCCCCGACCGGGCTATAATCCGGCGCTGTTTGCCGGCGCCTGGGAAAAATACGGCCCCGAAAAATTCCGCAACTACGGTCGCTTGCCCCAGAATCGCTACATGATCAACTGGCCCCTGGCGGGGAACGATTACGGCAGGGATTTAAACCGCTTGTTAACCCCGAAGCGGGAAACCTTCCTCCAGGAAGCCTACGACCACAGTTACCAGTTCGCTTATTTCCTCCAGGAAAATTTTGGTCGGCGCTGGGGGTTAGCCTCCTCTGCGTTTCCCCACCCAGACCGACATCCCGCCTTCGCTCTCCATCCCTACTTCCGCGAAAGCCGCCGTTTATGGGGACAAGTCACCGTGACGGAACCGGATTTATTGCCCCAGGGCCAGACGGCGCCGTTACCGCTCCAAGACCAAAAAATTACCAGTATCGCCATCGGTAACTACGCCAACGACCACCATTACCCCGGCTTCGAGTTTCCCCTTGCGCCCAAATCCCGGCGCTGGGGCGGACGCTGGACGGGGACTCCCTTTACCGTTCCCTACGGCGCTTTGGTTCCTCGGGAAACCCTCGGTTTTCTCGTCTGCGAGAAAAATATCTCCGTCTCCCACATCGCCAATGGCAGTACGCGACTTCAACCCCTAGTGATGAATCTGGGGCAGTCCGCTGGCCTAGCCGCGGCACTTTGTGTCGAGCGCCACTGCGATCCCCAAGCTCTACCGGTGGAAGTTTTACAGGAAGAACTCTTGACCGATCCCCAAGCGCCGGCGGCCGTGGTTCCCTTTTACGACCTCCCTCCGGATCATCCCGATTGGTTGAACCAACAGCGCCGGGTTTTAAATGCGCCCGAAACCTATCCCCCTTCGGCGCTGTGCCAAGACACTCCCCATTTTCTTCCCTCCTCGGCGCCGATCTATTCGGGAACCTTCTTTTACAAAGGAGAGCAGGACTATCGCTTGAGTTTCCAACTGGGAAATCGTAGTCTTAGCGCCTGTTTAATCACCGAGCGCCCGGAGGTAGATCTGAAATTGAAAACCCTCCGCTCCGGCCAACACCTCACGCTCCATGGGCGCTATAATGACGCTGGCTCTTGGTTAGTGGTAGAGGCAATTTAACGCTTAACTTCATCGTCAGGAGAACTATTTATGCGACTGCTTTCCGCCAGAATTCAAAATTTTAAAAGCCTAGAGGATGTTACTCTCAAGTTTCGAGATTTAACGATCATTGTCGGTGCTAATGCTAGTGGTAAGTCTAATTGCTTAGAAGCTCTATATATGTTTAGCTTGTTTGTTAAATCTGGCTCTCCTCCAGAGAAAAATTTTGCCGAATCTTTATTAAGAGTTAACGCTAAAGAAAATATTTGCTTTGAATTTAGTTTTATAGAAGAAGAAAAGTTCATTGAATATAAACTGACCCTTTTTAAGGAAAAGGAAAGATGTCTTTTTGGAGACGAAAAACTCACCATTCAAGATACTGAGGTTATCAATAATCCTTATCCAACAGGATTAGGAACTGTGCGGGATGAAAATGGTAATAATCCGCAAAACTACCAGTCCCAAGATGGTTTCTTAGCTCTCAAAGTTGCCGGTAGCTTTGGTCATAAGCCCCTTACAGCAAAGTTGTCTGATTTTATTCGTAGTTGGAAGTTTTATAATTTTGAACCAAGTTTAATGAGACTAGGGAGTGGTTCGTTATCACTTTATAAAATATACAGTAAAAACGAACGAGTTTATGATATGAATGGAGGTGGAGAATTTATTGCTGATATGCTGATTTCCTACTATCGAAACAAGCGAGACTGTTTTGATAAAATCAACCGCAAATTAAAATATACAATAGGCATTTCTTTAGAAGTCTCTGATAACGCTTCATCCTTTACAATACAAGTTTGGGAATTAGAGAGTCACGCCGTCAAATTCTCTAGTCTATCGGACGGAACGTTAAGGATTATCGCTTATTGCGCACTTCTCTATCAAGACGACCTGCCACCCCTTATTGCCATTGAGGAACCGGAAAGAAATCTACACCCGGCGCTGTTGATCAAACTAGCGGCGATTCTGAAAGAACTTTCCCAAAGAACGCAGTTAATTGTCACCACCCATAGCTCCCAATTTTTAGATTGTTTTACCCCAGAAGAACTGAATGAAGACATCTGCCTGCTTCTGTTGAGCAAGTCGGCGCTTTGCGGCACCCAAGTTTTTCAGTTAGATGAACTCAGCGCCGAGCGGGAAGATTTGATGGATTGGATGGAAAACTTCGGCATTGGTAGCGCCGTTTATCATAGTCAACTTTTGGAGGAAGTTCTAGAAGCTCAGTATGCCTAAAATTCTCCTCTGGACTCCTGAATCAGATTATGATAGTCAAGTGGTCAAGCTCTTGGCTGACAAAATTAACGAACTCTATAAGCAAAAAAACAGCTTCACTGCCGTTGGCAGACAAGTCTATGCTCAAGCCGCTCAACAACAAAAGCTAGACACAATGATCAACACATACTTAAAAAAACATGATTTGATTATCTTTCTGCTTGACTCCGACGGTGTTCAATCCCAACATCAAAGACGTCAACAACCTAATTCTCTGATTAACCAAATTAATCGCATCGTTAATAATCAAAATGTATTTTTAATTGAAATTAAGCAAGAACTGGAAGCGTGGCTCTTGATTGACTGCTTAGGAATCTGTTGCTACTACAATCCGAGAATTGACCTTCGGGAGGATAAAGACTGGGTAAAATTTGCTCAAAAGCATCAAAGAGGGGACACGACGCTAATCTTGGAGGCGGAGTCAGGAGGCAGATGCGCTAAGGAGTATCTAGAGAATTTTTCAGATCAAATTAACCTTAAACTTAATTCCGTCTTAGCAGATAAGCCTAAAAATCTTAAAAGTAAACGCTATCAGGAAAAAAACGCCCCGGAAATAGCGCCGTATATTTGGATCAACCATGAAACTCTAAAACGAAATAGCTCGCTCAAGGAATTCGCTCTCCGCATCAGCGCCCAAGACTAGATCGCCGATTTAAAACTGCCAGCCCTCCGTTCCGGTTAGTGTCTTGTCCCTACAAAGATACTATTTTAGCTAGTCATGGAGGCGATTTAAAGCGGCTCTTGTGGGTTTACTATGCTTGACAAAAAAGCGTTTTATGCAGTGGAGCAGATTTCAGTGGGTTCTTGCCTCAAAATGTAATCCTTATTACAAAACCATATGCGAACCTCAAGACCCCAATTTCTCTTGACCTTGAATCTTCTTGCCTTTCTATTTCACTCGGTTTTGACTTTTGTGGATAGCCGTTACCAGTCTGCCCGTCAGCAGCGAGGCACTCGTAAAGGGTTCTTTCAGGATTTGGTCAGTCTGACTAAACGTGAGTTCGACAGAAGTTAGAGGATAGCAGGAGGGAGAGCAGCAAGAGCTTTCGGGTCTAACTGAAGAGAGGGCTTGCAGGGAAGGTAGGTGTAGGCAATCAAGCCCGCAATCAAATTAACCATAAAATTCCACGGA
>JBKCES010000034.1:0-20020 GCA_046304295.1 Cyanobacteriota bacterium
CTTTTTTTTCTGGTTAGTCAACCCAATTAAACGCTAATTATTAACTTTAATGTTTCAGAAGCTTCCCAAATGCGCCTACCGACTTTGATAGAAAAAAATCGTCACGCGCCGCTCTCCCCCGCTGAAAACGCCGAGTTAAATCTTTACGAACAACTGGATACCCTAATGGGTCTCTTGAAAGTTCGCGCCTACGGGGCGACGCAAAATTCACTGCTAGAATTTTCAATTGCCTAACTAAAACATGAAAATTTCCTACACCTACTGGCAAGAAACTGATGGTATGCTTCTGGGTTATTTGAATGAGTTTCCTGAGCATTGGACACAGGGAACCGATCTTGAAGACCTGATTGAAAACTTAGCCGATTTACATAGAACATTTACTCAAGAACAAATCCCTGGAATTAAAAGAGTCGCCGAATTTGAACTGGTATGAAAAGACGAGACTTGATCAGGCTCTTAGAGCAGACAGGTTGTTATTTGCTTCGGTATGGCTCAAAACACGATATTTATCATAATCCACAGAATGGAAGATCTGAACCAATACCTAGACATAAAGAAATTAATGAGCGATTGGCAAAGAAAATTATCAAAAGTTTGACTCAGGATAACTAGGTCAGCACCGCTGTTGAAATTCATGCTATGGCGGCGCTGGGACGGAAAATCGGCGCTATAGTTTTGGGAGTAGCGTCCATCGGCGCTTTTTTGAGAGCTAATAATTATGACCCATCAAGACATTTTAGATGAATTTCTCTCTTTGCCTGCTGAAGCCCAGAGTCAGGTGGTTAGCTTAATCGCTCTGTTAAAACAAAAATATTTATGTTCTGAGCCGGAGTCTCCGTCGCCCAATAGTGATCTGACCAATGATCCCTTTGTTGGCATGTGGAAAGATCGTCAGGATTTAGGGAGTCGCACTTGGGTGCGGACTTTACGGGAAACTGAGTGGTCAAAGACGTATGAATAATTCAATCATAGTAGATACTGATATTATCATTGATGTTAGCCGCAGTATTCCTGAAGCGGTTAATTGTCTGCAAGAGCTACAATTAAGGTCTAGATTAGCAATTAGCGTAGTTACACAAATGGAACTTATTGTTGGTTGCGCTAACAAATTAGAACTACAAACACTAGAAAAATTTCTCCAACGGTTTGATGTAATCAGAATTGACTCTTCTATTTCAGATAAAGCGGTTGAATTGCTCCGCTTATATCGACTCAGTCATGGCTTACTCATTGCAGATGGTTTGATTGCCGCCACGGCAATAATATATAACTGTCATTTTATTACGAAAAACCAACGAGATTACCGATTCATTCAAAATTTGGCTTTATTGTCCTACCCACAGCAGAAAGCCTAACCCACTCAACAAACATCAAACTGCTCTGTCAGCGCCGGAAAAAAGCCTGTTATGGAGAAAGTTAAACCATGATTGCCCTCAATGAAAACAGTCGTCTCGCGCCGGAAGACTATCTCAGGCTGGAAGAAAAAAGTCTTCTGAAACATGAATATATAGACGGCGAAATTTACGCAATGGCGGGGACAACTGATTCCCATAACACTATCGCCCTAAACTTGGCGGTCTTAATCCGCAACCATCTCCGGGGAACAAACTGTCGCGTTTACTTTGCGGACATTAAAGCTCGATTAGAGGAGCGCAATCGCTTTTATTATCCCGATCTCCTCGTTACCTGCGACCCCAAAGACGCTGAAACCCCGACCTATAAATGTTTTCCCAAGCTCGTGATTGAAGTGTTATCGGACAGTACGGAATCCTTTGACCGGGGCGCCAAGTTTAGCGATTATCAAACGTTAGCCAGTCTTGAAGAATATGTGTTAGTCAATAGTCGGCGCCGGCAGGTGGAAATTTATCGTCGCGCGGAAGCGCCGGGCTGGCAGTGGCAATATTTTAACCATACTCCAGATCATCCGGCGCTGACTTTAGCGAGCGTTGGACTGGATTTGACTCTGGCTGAGGTTTACGAGGATGTGTCCCTGGAAACTGAGGGGGAGTTACCTTTCCCAGAGACCCCCCGTTAAAGGGTTTGAGTCAACCGAGAAGACGGCGCTGGGTCAATCTCCTGACGAGTACGGCCCCATGCAGCGCCGTCTGGCGGAGCGGTGTTGTCAGGTTCGGGGTCATCGTCATCGTCTCTGTTGGCGGTCGGACGGTCAAGGCGGAGGGCCAACGTCGGCGCCGGGACGCTTCTGCCCAAAACGCCAAGCTATGATATTATGAGATATCCATTATAAAGTTGATTGAAGATGCCAAAAAACGTAGTTGTGGTTAAGCAAAACTTACCAGAAACAAACTATATATTTGCTCGTCATGAAACTTTCCATCCTCGCTTCGGCTGGATTAAGAAAGGCTTTGATCTAGCAAATAAAACGCCAGAAATATTTTTATTAGATGAAGCTCCTATCTTATTAGGGGTTGGTAAAAATATGGTTAACTCTATTCGCTATTGGTGCCATGCTTTTAAAGTTTTAAGGGAAGATGTTGATTCTGGCAATAGGGGACGTTCAAGTTTTGCTACTGAGTTCGGAACCAAGCTATTAGGAGACGAAGGTTGGGATACCTATTTAGAAGATCCAGCTTCACTGTGGTTATTACACTGGCATTTGCTATCTCGACCGTGTATGGCATCGTCATGGTACTTTTTATTTAACATTTTCACATTAAATGATTTTGATGATAACCAATTGTTAGATGGTCTTAAGCGTTATGCGTCTGCGAAGGGCAATGTCGCTGAAGGCTCACTCAAAAAGGATATTTCTTGTATGATTAGAATGTATGCAAATAACAAAAATAAAAGTGGGCCAATAGAAGATTCGATTGACTGTCCTTTTACTGAGCTAGGATTAATTTTCAACAATGATATTAGTCATCGCTTTAGCTTTCGCTTTGGAGTAAAAACAAATTTACCCCCAGAGGTTATTGTCGCAACCTGTCTAGAATACGCTGAGATAACGAATGCTCAAACGATTGCCGTTTCTCGCTTACTGTATGAGGAAGGTAGCCCCGGTATGGTTTTTAAGTTGACAGAGAGCGCACTTTGTGATGCTATTGAGATAGTGTCACGCCAAGATAGCACCATCTCCCTGTCTGACTCATCTGGACTACTACAGTTTTCTTTTAGAGGTGAGGCATCCGAGCTTAGCGATAATCTTCTAAAAAACTACTATGGCAGTCATATCTAGGTCGTAAATTATCCTTTGCAAAATTCCGTACTCATAAAGATTCCGGCATTTAGAATTTTACAAACTATTTACGACCGCTATATCTAAAAAACTCAGTTATAATACTTTATAGATTCAAAACAAAAATTAGTGTTATGGGACGAGCTGGACAATCACTAAAGCAAGTTATGGAAGTTAATGATATCGATCAACATCAATTAGCGTCAGCTTTAGATGTTCAAAGTTTTACCATTTCTAAATGGTGCTCTAATGAATTAGATATCACGGCTGATATGATTACAAAAATCATTCAGGAGTTAAGCTATCTAAACAGAAATGCCTCTAATGAATTTATCTCACTTTACCTAGGGGATTTAGTTTTAGAAAGTCAACAGATTTGCTCTGAACCTCTTCCATTATCTGACAATGTTAATGTTCAAATCTTAACTCAACTTTTTGATAAAACGACTAATTCTTATAAATACTTATATTTTTTATCATTGTTGGATATTATAAAAAGAAATAGCTTTAGAGAGGATAATCAAATTTCTTTCAGAGAAATGGCAATAGAAGTGCTCTCTAACGCATGGTATCCAAATAAATATCACAAACTTTCTTTTGGTCAACAAGATCAGATTTCACGTAATTTAGAGTTTATTAATTTTGATTCTAGTCAAACAATTTTAAAGTATGGAGAAGCAGATAAAAAGCTTCTGCGTTCAACAATAAGTGGTCAACTTATTGAAAGTATTACTGATGAGGTAAATAGATATGTGCCCTACCGCTTAATCAGACCTTTTTTTAGTCAAGAACTGAGAGGATTTAAAGATCACTCTATTAACGCCATGATCATTGAGTTATGCAAACATAAGTTTGATAAAAACTTACCTTTTTATTCTTTCAAGTTTGATCTTGACAACAGTTATCTTGTTCTACATGGAGAGTGGGTAAAATACTTTGAGAAAAATTATATGATTGTAAAAAATTGGGCATCATGGGAGTGGTTGAGGTATATTCAACAGAAAAATCCCAGTGTTCCAAATATAATTAACAAGTTATTCATTCCAAAATTTAGAGAATCTTTAATAGCACAAACTAAATACTGGAAAAGTATCCTAGAGAAGAAAACTATTTTTTGCATTTATTCAAATATGCTTTTGAGGCAAGATGAGGTATCCCTAGATCACTATTTACCATGGTCATTTGTCGCACATAATCAGTTATGGAATCTTATTCCTACAACCAAATCAGTAAACTCATCTAAATCAAATAAATTACCAGATCAGAAATACTTTTATGACTTCATAAAACTACAGCATTTAGGGTTAAATACTTATATGCAAAAAGTCCCACGTCAAAAATGGCTTATAGATGTAGAGTCCTTTATTACTGAGTTAAAGGTTAGTCATCCCGATGATCTATTAAGCTTGGAAATTTTAACAAAAGCTTATGAAGTTAATGTCAAGCCTCTAATTTCTCTAGCTGAAATTCAGGGCTTTACAAAAAACTGGATTTATAATCTATAAAAAAGGCTAAATATGTTTAACTATTTTCCTTCGCTACAAGCAAAAATGGGGGACTGGCACTATTACGTAACAGTTATGAAATGGGGAGAAGTATGTGGATTTTGTTTAGCAGAAGAAATTCATTCTAATAAAGACCTTGATGCGTTGATTCAACGGGCAATTCAAGATCATGTACACAAAGAAATGGTGCCTTACCTATTAAATGAATCCCAACGCTTTTACGGCGCATTAGTAGTGGCTGTATACGGTGGAGATCCAGAATTTTCTCCTGTTAAAGTTGCTGAGCATGAGTTAATTGATGACAAGGAGAACTACACTTATGGATTTGGACTCCTACGGTTTGATGGAAGTCAAATTTATTATGCGCTTGATGGACAGCATCGATTAAAATCAATCCAAGAGGCAATTAAAGGGAATCCTGACCTTGCCCAAGAAGAAATAAGCGTGATAATCTTAAAGCATGAGCAAACAAAAGAGGGACTTCAACGAACTCGCCGTCTTTTTTCAACATTAAATCGTCGAGCGAAGCCAACATCTTCGGGTATTAATATTGCCATTGATGAAGACGATTGTATCGCAATTGTAAGCCGTCGTCTGGTTAAAGAAAACGAAACATTAAAAAACTTGGTATCTACGACTCTATCTTCTAAAACTCTATCTCCAACAAAATCTCAAGATCCCTACATCACAACACTAGCCGCATTCTACGATACCAATGAAATTTTATTGAGTGGTTTTGAAGGGGGGCTAGATGTCGGTCCTCGTTTCAAGCAATTTCGTCCATCCTATGAAGACATCGACAAGTACTACTTGTATCTAGAAAATATCTGGATGCTCATGATTAACAAGTGTCCACGATTTGAACTTGTTATTAATGGCTCAAGAAAACCGGGAGATTTAAGGAAGCGTCAAGATCATAATGGAATATTTGTCTTAAATGATGCGGGAGAAATGATTCCTGGCGGCAGCATTTTTGCCCGTCCAAATGGCCAGTATGTTGTCGCTGAGGTTATTAAACAGGCATCTGTTCAAGGTAAACCTGTCGAAGATACCATTGACGCAATTATGTCTAATATCTCAATGGATATCGACGATGCTCCTTGGGCTGGAGTTGTATGGAATCCCATAACTAAAACAATTCTGGGAAACAAATCTCAACGCTCACTCTTAGTCGCTATAATTAGTCACGCTCTTGGCTTAAAAATTAAAACTAAGATCAGGGAACTAAAACAAAAATACAGAGAAACGATTGCCGATCCCAAAGCCCAACTCCTCCCCGCTATTAACTGGTCGGGTAACACTAATTTCGGCGTAGTTTCGGAAACTGACCCTGATGATGATAGTGATTTTGATGACTACGCTCAATGATATATCTTGATTATCAAGCTACTACTCCTGTTGATCAGAGAGTAGTAGAGAAAATGATCTACTACATGACTCAACGATTTGGCAATGCCAGTAGTGTTGATCATCAATACGGCGAGGACGCACTAGAAGCGATTAAAATATCTCGCCAACAAATTGCCGATCTAATTAACGCCTCTAATCGTGAAATCATTTTTACCTCTGGCGCAACAGAAAGTATCAACTTGGCAATTCAAGGTCATATTGCCAAACAAAAAAAGCCAGTAGAAATTATTCTCTCTCCGGTAGAGCACAAAGCTGTTCTAGACACGTGCCAAGCTCTAGCAAAACAGGGACGAGCTGAAATTAACTGGTTGAAAGTTGATCAATTTGCTCAAATTGATTTAGAGTACCTAGAAAAAATCTGCTCTCAGAAAGAAGCTCTACTGTGTTTGATGGCCGCTAATAATGAAGTCGGAACAATTTACCCGATCGACCAAATTGGCGAAATAGCGCAACGTAATAATATCCCCTTTTTCTGCGACGCCTCGCAGGCTGTTGGTAAAATTCCCATAAACTTCCGGGACTCGGGCATTACTTACCTCGCTTTTTCCGGTCATAAAATTTATGGCCCCAAGGGAATAGGGGCATTAGTCATTCGTAAAGGCGCAACGTTAGAGCCTTTAACTTACGGCGGTGGTCAACAGCGAGGAATAAGACCCGGAACCCTAGATACCCCAAGCATTGCGGGTATTGGCGAAGCCTGTTACTTACGACTAATCGAAATGGAGCAGGATGAACTAGAAATTGCTCGAAAACGAGATTTATTACAACAAGCATTAATAAACGCAATTCCTAATTTAAGAATTAATGGAAATAATTTAAGAATTAATGGAAATGTAGAATCACGATTAGCCGGGAACTTACATTGCTCCATTCCGGGTGTTCCGAATGACGCTATTATTGCTAGAACCTATCATCAATTAGCAATATCGACAGGCTCGGCCTGTTCTTCCGGCGCTCCGGCTCCTTCTCATGTTCTACTAGCAATGGGTCTATCAACCGAGCTAGTAGAAAGTTCTCTAAGAATTAGCTTAGGAAAATTCACAACTGACGACGATATACAAAAAGCCGTCGAAATTTTAACTGCCGCTGTAGAACAAATTATAAAACTAAAGTTTTAGTATGAGGATCTTTAATTTCGCTCAATACTCTGGCTACGAACTGAGCGAAATTCGCCGCATCTGGCTCGAAGACAAACACGAATTTGAAGGCGCCCTGCCCCGCATTTACGAAGAAGTCCTCGGAGAACCCTTCCCAGACCCCCGCCCCGGCGCCGGTCAGAGTTTATTAGGCCTCGACGAATGGGAACTTTTAGCCGACGTCTGTCAGGACGACCCCATGCACCTAGAACTCCTCGCCAAACTCCTCGACACCGAGCGCCAATACCACCTTTAAAGCAACCGCAAAGGCATCTACGAGGCGCTGGAAACCTGCTTCGAGACCAGTTCCCGGGATCAGGAAAACGCCCTCAACCGAGCACGCTTCCAACGAGAGGTTCGGGCCAAAGCCAAAGACGGCGACGCTCAGGGTCTGGACAAACTCCTGGAGGCCGGCGCCGCCAACTGGGGACAGATCAAATTCGCCCCGCCCAAAACCGAGCCGTTACCCCTGCTCCCCGACTTCCCCTAACGCTCCCGACAGACGTTACCCTCAAAGGGCGCCCCTTAAGTCCTCAACAGTTATGGCACAGATCACCCTCGATATCCCCGACCACCTCGCCCAACAACTTCAGCCTTTTCAATCTCAACTTCCCCAAGTGCTAGAGCTGGGTTTAAAAGAGTTGCAATGTCAACAAAAAGCCCCTAATTTCCTTGACGAGCAAGACATCATGAGCCTTCTCGCCAGCCAGCCCACTCCAGAACAAATTCTCGCCCTTCGTCCTTCCCCCGAATTTCAAGCGCGGGTCAGCGATTTACTCGCCCAGAGTAAAGCCGGCGCTCTTTCCTCCCAAGGCGAAACAGAATTAGAGCGCTATTTGACACTAGAGCATCTAGTTCGTTTGGCGAAAACCTATGCGCTGGCTCAGTTGCCAAGATAATGAGCGCTTACATTTCGCTTTCCCTACGCAAGCAAGTCATCGAAAGAGCAAAAAACCGTTGCGAATATTGCCGCTTTCCCCAGAGCGCAGCCCTCCTTGCTTTCGAGATGGAACACATCATTGCCGAGAAGCACAGCGGCTCCACAACTCTCGACAATCTCGCCTTCGCCTGCCCCTACTGTAACCGCGCTAAAGGCACTGACCTTGGCTCTATTGATCCAGAAACTAAACGACTTACCCCTTTCTTTAATCCCAGAACTCAGATTTGGCGGGAACACTTTGCGCTTTCAGGCGCTAACATCAGACCCCAAACCCCAGAAGGCAGGGTCACCGTTCTGATCCTACAGTTTAACCATCCCGATCGCTTACAAGAGCGCGCTGGGTTAATAGCCACGGGTCAGTATCCGTAAAGCCAGTTTTTTCCAGCGCCAAAAGATCCCCCAAATCCTTCACCTCCGCGGCGAGATAACCGACGCCCCGATGGAGATGGAGGCGCAACTGTTGGGCTAAGGTTTCCGGGTCTAGGGACAAACCGTCCTGACGACAACGCTGGCGGAGCGCCAGCAGTAAAATATCCGCCATCTCTCCCCCCAGGGTGCGCCAATCCATTTCCAAATTACTATCCCCCGGAATCGGCGCTGGGGACGGCGGTGTCGGCTCCGCCAGGGAACGGCAGAGCACCCAACGGCAGAGAATATTCCAATGCTCGATTTGGGTGGTTCGTTTCAGTTTGAGCAGACAATCCCTTGCGGTCTTAGAAAAGCGAATCCGCTCCGTCGGCGCTTTGGCCATACAGCCCTCAATTAACCCGTTTTCCCCTACCTTATCCCCTAGCGCCAGACCATTCAAGGGCTAGTCTAGTCTCTATGCGATTCCTCCAACTGTCTCTACAGAATTTTGGCCCCTACCGCCAGCGCCAGACCCTGAATCTTGAAACAACGGCGGAGCGCCCCCTGATCCTTTTGGGGGGAATGAACGGCGGCGGGAAAACCACCCTCATGGACGCCCTCCGCTTGGCGCTCTACGGACAACGGGCCCGATGCTCCGCCCGCGGCTCCTTGGCCTACGGCGACTTCCTGCGCCAAAGCCGCCACCGCCACAGCGCCCCCGAAGAACTAACCGAGATTGAATTAATCCTCGAAGACATCGTTGACGGGCAACCCCGACAATACAGTATCCGCCGGGTCTGGGACAGCGCCGTTAAAACCAATCGAGACCGTCTGGAGGTTACCGTCGGCGCTTGGCAGGACGAAGCCCTGACTCAAACCTGGGACGAATACATCGAAAAACTCTTTCCCCTGGGGATCTCTAACCTCTTCCTCTTTGACGGCGAACAGGTCAAGGAACTGGCGGAGCGGGAGGAACCCACCCCGGAAATCCTGCAAGCGATGCGGGGGTTATTGGGGTTGGAGTTGCCCAATACTCTCTATCAAGATCTAACGGTTCTCATCAATCGTAAAAGCAAAGACGGCGCCGCCCCGGAAGAGCGCCGTTCTCTGGAGGAACTGGAAAACTGGGTTCAAGAAGCGCAAGCGGAACAAGGGGAGGCCGCCGCCGCCCAGGCCAGTCTTCAGGGCAAACTAGACCGGGCCCTAGCGGAACTCCGGGAAGCGCGGGAGGCGTTCTATCGGGAAGGGGGAAAAATCTCCGCCCAACAAACCCAACTGCAACAAACTCTAGAGGAATTGCGGGACGCCGAAAAACGCCAGACCGAGGAACAACTAAAGCTGGCGGCCCAGGATCTACCCCTCGCCCAAATTCGCCCCCTCTTAGACCAGGCTTTAATCCATGGTAAACAAGAACAGGAGTATGAACTCAGGGCCCTAACCTACGACCAGCTTCTAGCCCAAAGTCGGCGCTTTGAGCGCCTTCTGGAACAGTTAGCGCTAACGGAGTCACAAGCCCGTCAGGCCCAGACCTTCCTCGCTCAGGAACAAACCGAGCCGGCGCTCCTAGAAACTTGGCTTGAGGCCGAGCCGGAAACCCTTCATCTTCTGGAAAGCCTACTGCGTCACAGCCTACCGGATCAGGGGCGCCGAAGCCAACAGCTTCAAGGCGAATTAGACCAAACTCGGCGCCGACAGACGGAGGTGGAGCGCCTGCTGGCCGGCGCCGCGGCGCCGGAAGCCTACGAGCAATTGCGCCGTCAACTGGAGGAAGCCGAGAGGAAAGTTGACGACTTGACCCAGGCGCTTCAAGCGGCCCAGACCCATTACGCCCAAAGCCAACAGCGCCATCAAGACGCCACCCGGCGCTTGCAACATTACGCTGAAAGCTTAATCGCCCAACAGGAACGGGCCCATTTTCTCCGCGGCGCCGCCCAGGTTCAACAAACCCTGCTCCGCTTTGGCGAACGGCTCAAGCGCCACAAGCTTAATCAACTGGAAATCCAAATCACCCAGTCTTTTCTTTATCTACTCCACAAACCCGACCTGATTCGTCGGCTGGAGATCGACAGCGAGAGTTTCGGCCTCCGGCTCTACGACGGCGCCGGTCAGGCGGTGCCCCAGGGGCGGCTGTCGGCGGGGGAGAAGCAACTGTTGGCCATCGCTCTGCTCTGGGGGTTGGCTCGGGCGTCTGGGCGCCGATTGCCGGTGGCCATCGACACGCCCCTGGGTCGTCTAGATTCTAGCCACCGGCGTCATTTACTAGAGCGTTATTTTCCCCAGGCGAGTCATCAAGTTTTACTGCTCTCTACGGATACGGAAATCGGCCCCCAGGAGGCGGCGCTGTTGCGGGAGAGTCAGGCCATCAGTCGGGAATACCTCATCCGTCATCAGGCGCTGGGCGCGACGATTGAGCCGGGTTATTTTGGGTGACGCCCCGCCCCAATCACCAAAGCCAAGCCGTTCGGAGCCGAAAACTAGGCGCCGGTTGCCTAAGCGCCCCCAGAATGTGGCGACAACGACGCCGTTTTTTCGATTGGGGACTACAGTAGAAACTACACCCGCCTGATTTTGACGCCCAACCATGATCGTCCGACCCCACCGCTTGGTTCTGACCGCTTTTGCCCTGAGCTTAGGATTACTGGCCGCCCCCGTTCAGGCCGCCTCTCCGGTTCCCCCCGTGGAAGACGCGCCCCTCATTCCTCTGGAAGACAATCCCAAGGTAGTTGTCGATGAAGTTTGGCAGATTGTCAATCAAGATTTTGTCGGCAAGAACTTTGACCGGGAGCGCTGGACGAGCCAACGGGCCGAGTTGTTGCGCCAACGCTACGACAGTCGGGCCGACGCCTACCGGACGATCAATAAATTACTGAAACCCTTGGGAGACCCCTACACCCGTTTCCTCAATCCCTCGGACTTTGCCCAACTCACCAGCCAAACCTCCGGCGAAATTTCCGGGGTGGGACTGCGTCTCGTGTTGGATAAACGCAGTAGCGAATTGGTGGTGGCGGACGCCCTGCGGAACACCCCCGCGGCCAAGGCCGGAGTTCGCCCCGGCGACCGGCTCCTCCGCGTTAACGGCAAACCCACGGCGCTGATGACCCTAGAGCAAGCCAGCCAGGAAATTCAGGGAGAAGTGGGCACGGAGGTGAGTTTGCAATTTTCCCGGCCCCAGGGGGAAGTCTTCACCGTGACCCTGAAACGGGTGCAGATCGAGTTGGACACCGTGGCCTATAGCGTTAAAACCGAAGGCAACCTGCGGGTCGGCTATATTCGCCTCGACGAGTTTAGCTCCCACGCCGCAGAACAGATGAAAGCGGCCATCGAGGCGCTGAACCAAGAACAAATCACGGGCTATGTCCTCGACCTGCGGGGCAATCCGGGGGGATTACTCTTCGCCAGCGTCGATATCGCCCGCATGTGGTTAGACCAGGGGGAAATTGTTTCTACCGTTGACCGTCGCGGCGGAGACCGGCACTTTAAAGCCAATCAATCCAAAATCACCAGTTTGCCCCTAGTTGTCCTGGTGGATAAATATTCCGCCAGCGCCAGCGAAATCCTAGCCGGGGCGCTCAAGGAGCACGGCCGGGCCACCCTGGTGGGGACTCAGACCTACGGCAAAGGCACGGTGCAATCCGTCCATTCCCTTTCCGACGGCTCGGGCCTAGCGGTCACCATCGCCCGCTACTATCCCCCCAGCGGCGCCGATATTAATCAAAAGGGCATCAGTCCCGATGTTTACGAAGAACTGTCCATGGATCAAGCTCTACGGTTGCAACAAGACCCGTCTTTGATGGGCACCAGCGCCGACCCCCAATACACCAAAGCGGTCTCTGTGCTTCAGCGTTTCCAGCCCCCGGCCTTCGGTCAAGTCAAAGCGCTGCCCAACCCCATTGGCGCCCGCCCCTAGGCATCATGGTAAACTAGTCTCGCTCTGGTAACCTTTGTCCCTCTTGTTATGAATCTCGGCGCTCGCTTTAATCGACTGACCGGCAAAACCCGCTATGTCGTGACTCGGCTCTTTCTGCAACTGCGGGGGGAAGAGATCTCGCCCTTTTTAGGGACTTTGAATCGGGCTGTCCTAACGGCGCTGGACGGGGAGGGAGACTTAAAGCTCTTGGGGGAAGGTCTCGTCGAGGTCTGCCAGGGGCTACTCCAGCGCCCTTTGGACTGGTACGCGTCGGGGAATGAAGGGGAAGTCTTTTGGCAAGAAGGGGAGGCGGGGGACTTTTTTAACGAACTGTTTACGGACTCGGCCCAGCGTTATTTGTCGGAATTGCCGGAACGCTCGGAATTAGAGGCGGACTTGCCTCTGTCCCTACCCCTAACGCCCAACTTGGTGGTGATGTTAACAGTGGCTTACACCGGGGAAGCACCAGATCTGGAAACAGATGTAGCCGACGAAGAAGCCTTGACCTACGCCTTTAAGGCACTGATCAATCTCCATTACCAAGATCGTTTAGAAGCCATTCAAATCCATTTTTCCCCGGCTCGGTTAGGGGAGGTTCTCGAAGATGAGCAGGTTTTGCTCAATTTCCCGGAACTGATTCCTCTCTAACCCGCGTCTCATTTGAGGTCCGACAATCCCGATCCTAACAATGGCCAGACCCGAGGAAAAACGGGAGAAAGTCCCCAACAACGCCGACGCAGAAGCGCCCAAACCGCCCAAAACCAGCGTTTCACCTCCGTCAGGTCGGCGCCGCGGTAACGGCAGAGTAAACCGCCTTGCAGTTCGGTGACACCCCCTTCTCCCTGGGGATTAAGCTCTCGCCAGCATTGACGAATGGGGTCTAGAAAAGGCTGAGAATCAAAAGCGCCGAAAAAATAAAGCGCGCCGATCAGGGTTTGCCCTCCCAGAGCGTTGATTTGAGCGAGGGAGAACTCGTCCCCCGGTAGGGTTTGACGGTCGATCCAGAGGGGAACTCCGGCGCTCCAGACCTCCACGGCGCTCCGCCACTGTCCCTGGCGGAAAGTTTCTCCTCTAGCGGTGCGTCCCAGACGGTAAATTTCCCAACCGAGGAAAGCGGCGCCGTCTGCTAGATTGACGCGGACGCTTTGCCGATATTGGGCCTGATTGTAGAGAATGGTTTCCTGGGGCAAAAACTCTAAACAACTGCCGGAGGAGAGATTAATCTCCACCTCCTGTTGGGATATTCGCTTTTGGTGCCCATAAACCTTTGCCGCGGAAGGGGTGGTGATCAGTGCCTGACAATGGGCCGCTAAATCAATTTTTTGGGAAAGATAATCACCCCCCACCATGCCCCCGGCAGTGTGTAAAACTGCGGTGTGGCAAATCCTGGAACCCTCGGGATAAAAGGCTTTTTGGATCTTAAAGGGCGCCTGGGCGTAGGCGGACGCCAGTAGGGTTTGGCCGCCCCGGCGCTGGTAGTCCAACTCAAGGCGACCCCGCCAAGGGGAAGGGGACTGGCTCATGGGGCTAAACAAGGTGGGTTTCAATAAAGGCGACAATTTGGGCCAAGCCCTCCCCCTGTTTGAGGTTGGTAAACAAAAAGGGTCTATCGGGGCGCATTTTGGCGCTGTCCCGTTCCATAACGGCTAAATCGGCGCCGACCTGGGGAGCCAGGTCGATTTTATTAATCACCAACAGGTCCGATTTGGTAATGCCGGGGCCGCCCTTGCGGGGAATTTTATCCCCCGCCGCCACGTCGATAACGTAGAGGGTTAAATCCACCAATTCTGGGCTGAAGGTAGCGGCTAAATTATCACCGCCGCTTTCCAGAAAGACCAAATCCAACTGGGGAAAGCGACTTTCTAATTCGTCGATGGCCACCAAATTAATGGAGGCATCTTCTCGAATGGCCGTATGGGGACAGCCCCCGGTCTCCACCCCCACAATCCGCTCCGGGGGCAGGGCCTGGGAGCGAACCAGGAATTGGGCATCTTCCTGGGTATAGATATCGTTGGTCACTACCCCAATTTGCCAGCGCCCCCGCAATTGCTTACAGAGCGCGTCCACCAGTGCCGTCTTCCCGGAACCCACCGGCCCCGCTACCCCGACCCGTAGAGCCGTCATCGCCGCCGTCCTCCTACCTAACTTCTAAATAAACGAGAGTATTGGGCTTCGTGCCCCATACTGGCCAAAGCCAATCCTAGACTACAACTGTAGAGGTTGTCGTCCTCCAGGGCCAACAAGCCCGGACATTGCTCCCCAATGTCGGCGCTCAGCGCCTGAAGGAGCCGTTGTCCGGCGGTCTGCCCCAGGGGAATCAGTTTTACCCCCGCGGTAATCAGGTTACTGGCCCAACTGTGGAGATAGCCCAAGAGCGCCGCCTCTTCGGGAATCTGCCAATGGGCCGCGCCCATACCAAAGGCCAGGGCGTAGTGACAGGGCGAGTTAAAGGTTTCCGCAATGGAGCTAAACCGGGGTTCTTCGGTTAACTGGGCCAGTAATTGTAGTAAACTCCTGCCCATCTGTTGGCTTTGTCGGCGCAGTTCCGAAGTTTCTCTCTGGGCGCCGAGCCATTGGTTCCAGTGGTTTAACCCGTTTAACTCCTCCCCCAACCGCCAGCAACGATGACCCCGCAACATGACGGCGCTTTCAATGCGAATTGAGCCGTAGCCTAATTCCTGACGGAGCCAGGTCAGTAAAGCCTCGGCGTTCTGGATCTGACTTTGGGTCAGAAACTCCAACCCCTCGGAGTAGGCGTAGGCACCTAGGGGCAAGGCGGGGCTGGCCAGTTGTAATAAGGCGAGGAGAGACGGTACTGGGAGCATCGGATTCAATCAATAACTAAAAATTATGGTGAAAAAATGTTAAGAGCCGCCCGCTTATATCGTCTGTCAGACATAGCCCCGCTCTCGATACCAAGCCACGGCGTCCGCCAGCGCCTGATCGATGGAGGATTGGGGTAGCCCTAACTCCCTGACGGCCCGACCGCTGTCATAGTACATTTTCTGGGCCGACATCTTGACGCCGTCTAGAGCGACGGTGGGTTGATACCCCAACGGCGCCAACAGTTTTTCTTCCACCCAGGCTACGGTCAAGGGTAGCGCGAGGGGCACCTTCCGGGTCGGCGCCGGCAGGCCGGTAAGGGCGGCCAATTTTTGCAGGATTTCCAGCAGGGAAAGATTTTGATGCCCGAGAATATACCGCTCCCCCGGTCTTCCCTTTAGATAGGCTAGCAGATGGCCCCAAGCCACGTCCCGCGCGTCGATCAGGTTTAAGCCGGTGTTGACATAGACCGGAATCCGGCACCGGAGAAAACGCAAAATTAAATCCCCGGTGGGGGTCGGTTTACTGTCCCAGGGGCCAATTGGCGTGCTGGGGTTGACGATAACCACATTCTGACCGGCCGCCGCGGCTTGTTTCGCCTCCCGCTCCGCCCAATACTTAGAGCGCTTATAGGCGCCGATTAATTTTTCCGGGGGACTTTGGTAGGATTCGTCCGCCGCAGAACCATTCGGTTTAACCCCCAGCGCCGCCACGGAACTGGTATACACTATCCGCTCAATCCCTGCGGCCTTGGCGGCGGCTAAGACTTGGCGAGTGCCCAGCACATTACTTCGGTAGAGACTCGGATAATCCTTTTGCCAGAGGGAATAGTGGGCTGCGACGTGGAACAGCCCCCGACATCCTCGCATTTTTGCCGCCAGTCCCTCGTCCAACAGGTCGCCTAGAACCCATTCCAGACCTTGACCTTCTAAATCCGCTAAATTATGCCCCGGCGGCAGGGAACGGGCCAGGGCCCGCACCTCGTAGCCCTGGGCCAGCAGGAGCCGAATTAAATTGGCGCCCACAAAGCCCGTGCCGCCGGTCACAAATACTTTTTCGCTCATCGAACCAGCGTGATTGAAGACGGAGAATCGGTGAAGATAGAATGTAAGCTATCACATCCCTCCCCCGCTATGGTTTTACTCTTTCGCTTTTGGGGCGCTCTCCTCTGTCTTCTCCTCTGGGGAACCGGCCCCAGCGCCGCCCAGACTGCTAATCCCGAGATTGAGCGTTACCTGACCCAAGCCCAGGCCAATATCAGCCAATTTACCCTGGACAATGGCATGACCTTTATTGTCAAAGTCAACCCCAGGGCGCCGGTGGTCTCCTTTTACACCTACGCCGATGTGGGCGGTGTCGACGAGCCAGAGGGACAAACCGGGGTGGCCCATTTCTTAGAGCATATGGCCTTTAAGGGCACTCGTCGTATCGGCACCAAGGACTACGCTCAGGAGGCGAAACTGCTGGAGGAATTGGATCGGGTATCCGCAGATCTACGGCGAGCGCAAGCCGAGGGAGCGCCGACGGAGGCTCTAGCGCGCCGTTTTCAGGAACTACAAGAGGAAGCGGGACAGTATGTGAAACGCAACGAATTGGGGCAAATTGTGCAGGAGTCCGGGGGCGTGGGCATGAACGCCGCTACCTCCGCCGACTCTACGGTTTATTTTTATAGCCTCCCGGCCAACAAACTGGAACTCTGGATGTCCTTGGAATCCGAGCGCTTTCTGGAGCCGGTCTTTCGGGAATTTTACCAAGAGCAACAGGTGATTCTCGAAGAGCGGCGCCTGCGGACGGACAACAGCCCCATCGGCCAGATGATCGAAGCCTTTCTAGACGCGGCCTTTAAAGTTCATCCCTACCGGCGCCCCGTCATCGGCTACGATGCCGATATCCGTAACCTCCGGCGCCAAGACGTGGCGGAGTTCTTTGAACGCTACTACGGCCCGGGCAACTTAACCGTCGCCATTGTCGGGGACGTGGATCCTGCCCAGGTGAAAAAACTGGCCCAGACCTATTTCGGACGCTTTCCGAAACGGGCCGCCCCCCCCGCCCTAACGGCTCAGGAGCCGCCCCAACGAGAGCCGCGCTCCGTCACCCTGGCCCTCAACTCCCAACCCTGGTATTTGGAAGGCTATCACCGCCCCGGCGCTGATTCGCCCGACGACGCGGTTTACGAGGTTTTAACCACGATTCTCAGTAGCGGCCGCACCTCCCGACTCTACCAAAGTCTGGTGGAGGAAGGGCAAATCGCTCTAGTGGCTCAGGGATTCAATGGCTTTCCGGGGGACAAATACCCCAATTTACTCCTCTTCTACGCCCAGGTTTCTCCCCAGGGCAGTCTGGAGGCCGTCGAAACGGCGCTGGCCCGGGAAATTGAGCGGCTGAAAATCGAGCCGGTGAGTGCCGAAGAACTCCGGCGGGCGAAAACCCTCCTCCAGGCGGAGCTTTTGCGCAGTTTAGATTCCAATTCCGGTCTAGCGGAACTCCTCGCCCGTTATCAAGCCAAAACCGGAGACTGGCGCAATTTATTTAAAAAACTGACGGCCATCGCCCAGGTTTCCCCCGCGGATCTGCAACGGGTGGCCCGACAAACCTTTACCCCCGAAAACCGCACTGTGGGGCGGCTCCAATCTTCCCCCGGCGCCGGAGGCAGTTAAACCATGAATACCCCCCCCTTATTCCACCTTGCCATTCCCGTGGGGGATATTCCCCAAGCCAAGGCCTTTTACTGCGAGTGCCTAGGGTGTCGGAGCGGGAGAGAAACGCCCCAAGCCCTGATTTTGGACTTTTACGGTCATCAACTGGTGGCCCATACCACTCTGGAGCCGATTCCCGTCCAAAAGGGGGTCTATCCCCGCCATTTTGGGGTGGTTTTTTCTGAACTCAAGGATTGGCAGGATTTAGTAGAAAAACTTCAGGCCCAGGGGACGGAATTTGTGGTTGAGCCAAAACAGCGTTTCCCCGGCCAACCCACGGAACACCACACCTTTTTTATCAGCGATCCCTTTGCCAATTTGCTGGAATTTAAGGTCTATCGTTACCCCGAGGCTATCTTCGGCGTTCGGGACTTTGGATCTATTGGTGATCGTTAGCCATCGGCCTTAATCTAGGCTGGCGGCGCTATGGTCTTGCTTGCGCTTTGACATTATTTCGAGTTAGTCCGCCAGCAACTATTAGCTCATTAAAGTCATGCCCATTTTGATTTTATCGACAATTTTTTTCTGAGAAAGACAAGTAAACAAACAAAGGCGCTCGCAGGCTGTGGTCTCTTGACGACGAACTTGGGCCTCATGGCCTTCCCAAATTTCCTCGGCGCTTTGGGTTTTAACATTACCAATGGGTGGATAAAACCAGCAAACTTCAACATCGCCATTCGTGCGAATAAAATAATTCCGTAGCCCAACTCGACAAGCGCCAACGGAGGATGGGGCTTGCTCTTCTCGAAAATGGGCTGGCCATAGGCGCATTAAGACTTCACTATTGATAATGGGTGCGCCCTTTCTTTTCTGCTCTAGCAAATTTTCAATAACGGCTTCTAGTTCCTCAAAATGCTCTTCTCCTATCCAGAGTTCTTCTTGAGTTTCTGACGACCAACGATCTACTGGCTGAAAATTAATGTGCGTTGCGCCAATATCAGCAACCCATTCTGGCATTTGGGTCATGGTGTGAAAATTCTTCGCATGGACAGTGGGCTTAATAATAATGGGAAAATCGCCGCCCTTAGCTTTTCTCTCCTCAACTAATATCCGAATATGCTCAGTGATTTTCTCAAGGGATCCTTTTGTCCCTCTAGAATAATCATGGATTTCAGAAACAGGCCCATCCATAGAAATATTAATATTGAAGGGTTTGGCCGCCACGACTCTCTTCACAGTTGGCTCAGTTAAACAAGAAGCATTAGTGACAACCCCCCACTTAATCGAGTTTTGGTGACAGAACTCTACTAAATCTACAAAACCCTTCTTAATAAAAGGTTCACCGCCAGAAAACTGGATATGAAATGATCCCACATATTCCTTTAAACTTAGTAGCGCTTTTTGCCATTCCTCGATGCTCATTTCATCGACATAGTTTTCTAACCGCCAATATTCACAATAGCGGCATTTATAATTACAACGCTCATTCACGACTCCGTAAAAAACGATGGGGCGAGTCTTCTCTATTCCTGTTTTTAAGTACAACTCTTCCATTAGATCATTGCGAAGATGCTTCATTGCTAGTTGAGTCATATTAGCGAGTTTCATAAATTCACTTCCTTTGGCAATCGCAAATGATTTGTAAAATCCTAAATGCCAGAACTCTTACAGGTAGAGTTTTTTGGCAGAGAACAATTTACATCCTAGATGTGATTGCCATATTATAGAAATTTGTTTTAGTAATTCCCAGTTTATAAGACATTTCCGCAAAATTGTCTGTACGGTTTCAGTCTCAGCAGAGATCTGCGCCCCCGCTTTACCCAAAAAAGTCGAAGTGCGTCTCTCACCAATCTGCAAGCCACTATAAAGACACTTTTTTTGCTCAGCATTTGTTAATACAGAGACATCAAGTCAATTGTGAAGTTGATGGAGCATTAAATGCGAGTAGCAGGATGAAGTTTGCGGCTCTCCGGGAATGAGGCTGATAAGCAAAACTAATGAGAGAATGCAAGGAAGATTCTCATCTGTAGATGCTCAAAATTACTGAAGCCATAAGCTTGACGTTTAATCACCTTAATTTTGTTATTAATCGCCGATTCAAAAATGAAGTGCACCACTT
>JBKCES010000035.1:0-14665 GCA_046304295.1 Cyanobacteriota bacterium
CATCGCGACTCGTTATGATAAACGCTCGGTGAATTTCTTGGGGGCTATTCATCTAGCCGCATCCATAATTTTATTGGCTTAGCCTCCTTAGCATTAAGAGGTATATTTTGTCAAGCCCTTTAAATGATGACACCCCCTAGCCCTAGGAGACGCTCTCGAAAAAGGAGACGACATCCTCGTGGGCGGTAGCGGGCAAGATACCCTATACGGTTGGGGGAACGATATTTTAGTGGGCGGTAGCAATAATGCCTTCAGCGCCGCCTTGATCACTCGTCTCAATAATGATCCCTTTGCTCCTCCCTTGGCGGGGGACGGCGCTCGGGACACCTTTATCGCCGTCAATAAACAGGGGCTTGGCTATACCCTGACGGTGACGGACTATGAGGTGGGGATTGACCGCATTGATCTCCGCGCCTTTGGGGTGACCAGCGCCGCTCAATTTGTGGAAATCCAAGACAAAGGGGGCTGGTTTGAAGCCAAAACCCCGGTGGTGGGTAGCGCCGAATTGGTTTTGCGTATCAACGCCGATCCCAACCAGTTGACCTATATTTAATTACATTAACAAAGAATGAGGGGCAAACTTTGCTACTCTGAAAGTAAAATCAGACCCCACTTGTAGTCAAATAAAGAGATGATGGGGGAAGGGTCAGTTTGTGTTTGCAGATCAATGAGTACTACCACGGCGACTGTTATGATAACCTAATCTTGAGTCAATTCTAGGAATGCCAGCCCCCCAGCGCCGAAACCGTCTTCTCTGGAGCGCCCTCCTGAGTCTTACCCTTTTGTTAACCTTGCTAATTCACCCCGCTCAGGCCCAGGGAGAGAGAGCCTTGCCCTTTGACGAACTGCAATTTCCACCCCTGCCGGAAATTCAACTGCCCCAGTATGAGCGCTATGTCCTGCCCAACGGTTTAACGGTTTACCTGATCGAGGATTCTACTCTGCCCCTCATCCGAGGCACGGCACTCTTCCGGGCCGGCGCCCGCTGGGAGCCTGGAGAGAAGACGGGTTTGGCCAGCTTAACAGGAACGGTCATGCGCACCGGGGGAACTCCCACCTATTTCCCAGGGGAATTAAACCGAAAGCTAGAGTCCCGGGCCGCTGCCATTGAGACCAGCATCGGCCTCAGCTCCGGCTCCGCCAGTTTTGACGCCCTCAGCGCCGACGGGGATTGGATTTTAGGTGTCTTCGGAGAAATTTTGCAAAAACCGGTCTTCGCCCCGGAACAGGTGGCGCTGGCCCAGACCCAACTGCGGGGCGCCATCGCTCGCCGCAACGACGACCCCGGCGCTATTGCCGGCCGGGAATTGAATAAACTGATCTACGGCGCCGCCAGTCCCTACGCCCGCACGGTGGAGTACGGCACCCTAGACGCCATCCAACGGGAGGATCTGATTCAATTTCATCAAACCTACGTCCGTCCTGACCAAATGATCCTCGGCATTGTGGGGGATTTCCAAAGCGCCGCTATGAAAAAGCGGATTAACGAAGTTTTTGGCGCCTGGGTTCCTCCCGCTGGGAAACCTGAACTCGACCCTCCCGGCGCGGCTCAGGCTCAGAAAAATCAACTATTCTTGATCGAACAACCCCAACTGACCCAAAGCAATGTTTTCCTTGGGCAACTGGGGGGGCGGATTGATAGCCCCGACTATCCGGCGCTGATGGTGATGAACGGCGTTTTGAACGGCTTTGGCGGTCGTTTATTTAACACCCTCCGCTCCCAAAAAGGCTTAGCTTACTCCGTGTCCGGGCGCTGGCAACCGGGGTTTGATTATCCCGGCTCCTTTGTGGCCGGGGGTCAGACCCGCACGGAGACCACGGCCCAATTTATCGACGCTTTAAAGGCGGAAATCCGGCGCTTACGAACGGAGCCGATTACGGAAAAAGAACTGGCCTATGCCAAGGAATCAATTCTGAATTCCTTTATTTTCAACTTTGAAAAACCCCAACAAACCCTGGGGCGCTTGATGACCTACGACTATTACGGTTATCCCCAGGATTTCATCTTCGAGTACCAGCGACGGGTGAAGGAGACTACCATCGAAGATGTGCAACGGGTGGCCCAGCAGTATCTCCAACCCGACCAGTGGGTCACTCTGGTGGTGGGGAATGGCGAAAAACTGCGGCAGGATTTAGCGGGCCGGGGACAACCGCCCCGGATTGTGGATGTGACCATTCCCGACACCGCCAAGGCCGATACCTTGCCCAGACCCCAGGGATGATTTATGATCGCTGGCAGTGAAACCCTCTCCCCGCGGCGCCGTTTAGGTTATGTCCAAGATTGAAACCAGAACCGAACCCATGGTCCTCAACATGGGGCCCCACCATCCCTCTATGCACGGGGTGTTGCGCTTAATCGTCACCCTCGATGGGGAGGACGTGGTCGATTGCGAGCCGGTCATCGGCTACTTGCACCGGGGCATGGAAAAGATTGCCGAGAGTCGCACCAATGTCATGTATGTCCCCTACGTTAGCCGTTGGGACTACGCCGCCGGGATGTTCAACGAAGCCATCACTGTCAACGCGCCGGAACAATTAGCCGATATCGAAGTGCCAAAGCGGGCCCAGTATATCCGGGTGATCATGCTGGAGTTGAACCGCATCGCCAACCATTTACTCTGGCTTGGCCCCTTCATGGCGGACGTCGGCGCTCAGACTCCATTTTTCTATATCTTCCGGGAGCGGGAGATGATCTACGACCTCTGGGAAGCCGCTTCCGGGATGCGTTTAATTAATAATAATTATTTCCGTATTGGCGGGGTGGCGGTGGATCTGCCCTACGGCTGGATTGATAAATGCGAAGACTTCTGCGATTACTTCCTGCCCAAGGTGGACGAGTACGAAAAACTAATCACCGATAACCCCATTTTCCGGCGCCGGGTGGAGGGCGTGGGCACCGTCGGTCGGGAGGAAGCCATTAACTGGGGGCTATCCGGCCCCATGCTTCGGGGATCTGGCGTCAAGTGGGATCTGCGCAAGGTAGACCACTACGAATGCTACGACGATTTTGACTGGGACGTGCAGTACGAAACCGCCGGGGATTGCTTCGCTCGTTATCTGGTGCGCGTCCGGGAGATGCGGGAATCGGTGAAGATTATTCGCCAAGCTCTGAAGGGCATTCCCGGCGGCCCCTACGAGAATCTGGAGGCCAAGCGCCTGGCTGAGGGGAAAAAATCCCAGTGGAATGAGTTCCAGTATCAGTACATCGCCAAAAAAGTGGCGCCCACCTTCAAAATCCCCAAGGGCGAGCACTACGTCCGCTTGGAAAGCGGCAAGGGCGAAATCGGTATTTTTATTCAGGGCAACGACGACGTCTTCCCCTGGCGCTGGAAGATCCGCTCCGCCGACTTTAATAACCTGCAAATCCTGCCCCACATCCTTAAGGGCGTGAAGGTGGCGGATATTATGGCCATCCTCGGCAGTATCGACATCATCATGGGATCTGTAGATCGTTAGTATTACTCTTCACCTATGACTGAAACCCTAGCGCCGCCGAAATTGCCCCCCTCTAGCCATCCCTTTGCGGAGGTGATCCACCGCCTGGAAGCAGGCGGCTCCATGTTGCCGGACACCCCGGAAAATCTGATGCAGATTATCGGCATTTACAAGGCCTACGCCGTGCCGATGGATTTTTATTGGCGGGATTTGCTCTATATCGCCGAGGAAGTCTTTCTCAATCCCCTGCCCTTCTTTAAGTATTTTCTGCCCCAGAAATATTTAGATCTGCCCAACCACTACGCCGGCGAGAGTGCCGACCTGCGGATTTGGCGGGGGCCGGCCACGGCCCACCCGGAGCTATTGGACTTTATGGCCAAGGGCAAAACCCGCCCCATGCCGAAATTATTCCATCACCTCTGGCACGACCGGATCAATATGGAATTCGCCGAGGCCTGTATGCAGGCGATGTTGTGGCATGGTCGAGATATGGGCATGGGGCGCTTTGACGCCTACCTGGACAACGAAGAATATAAGGCTAACGCCGACCGGGCCATCCGGGCCTATTTCCGCTTCAACCCGCCCATGACGGCGCTGTACCAACTCTTCCCCGACCTCTTTTTAGAACAGGTTCGACAACTCTCCTACTACGCCAATTTGGGTTTATTTTGGGAAGTGATGGCGCCGGTCTTTTTTGAGATGTCGGATATTTACGACGAAGGCGGTTTTAAGGGCGTGCCGGATGCCATGAATTTCTTGGTTAACGGTATTTTTGCCATCGCCGGGCGCCCCATTTACCACCGGGTCAATATCCGGGGGGAATGGTTCGAGATTATCCCTAAATCCAAGGGCTTTACTTGGCTCTATGAGGCGGCGCTACCCTACGTGGAGGCGGTTTTTTACCGCACGGCGCCCTTCCGGGGCACGAAGTCCTATAATGCTCAGGCTGGCCAAGTTCCGGCGGAGCAAAAGGATTTTCATTACGGCATCCTCTACGCCGACGTCTTTCCGGTGGGCACCGCGGGCATTCCTCCCACCCTTTTAATGGATGACATGTATCATTTTCTCCCCCCCTATCTGGTGGAGTATTACCAGCGCCACTGCCGGGGCGAGGACGATACGTTAGTCCAACTGGGAATCACCTTCCAGCGCTCGATGTACAACGTCACCTCCGCCGTGATTCAAGCCCTACGGACGGCGCTGTTGTATCCCTTGGACGACCCCAACCCCCGTCATTTAGCCAAAAATCGGGCCTTCTTTGAATCTCAACTCGACCGCTTTCTGCGGCCGGAAGCCCGTCTGCGGGACATTCAAAGCGCCGACTATCGTTAAAGACCGCTGTTATAGCAGTCGGATACAAGCTCAATTTGAAGTCGGCGCTCTGGGGTTGTCTTCCGTGGCTTTAAATTAACTTAGCTCCCCCCTTTTCCAAGGGGGGTTGGGGGGATAATCATTAGATTGCGTTGACCTCAATTTGCGGAGCGCTGTTCTGAGACGTTCCCCTACGCTAGAGATACTATGCGCCAATCGGGACGAAGGTTCTGAGCACGGCGTAAATAAACGTGATGAATTTCGGTTTGGGGTTTAGGGCTATTGAAGTGGATTAAGATGCGAATACATTTTTCTAAGCTACCGGGAACGTCCATCTGTTGCACGTCTAGAAGAGGAACTCTATCCCAGCGGGGACGCTCCCGAGCGACGGCTGCGGGAAACAGGGCGTTTAGATCCCGAGTGACGGAAAAGGTGACGCTGACGATTTCCTGGGGGTCGAGGCTATTTTGGCTTTCGATGACTTCCAACAACTCTGTTACCGCTTCCCGCATAGCGGCGCCGGTATTTTCCTCCACGGTGATGGCGCCGCGAATGGCCCTTACTTTCCAGTCCACTGGCCCAATCCTCCTCAATGTTGCAGACGCGTAGTCTTCGCTACGGTAAATCCCTAGCAATTTTATCATCACGGCTTGACCCCATAGCATGAACTGAAAATTGTATTCTTTACCCTAGGATGTTGATCTCCTCTAACGTCTGCCGCGCCTCATTCTCCCTTGACCGGAATTCTGGCGCGAAATATCGCCAACATGAGCTAACATATCTCTAATTAGTTATTTGGTCTAGCACTATTTAATCGAGAGGCTCCCCCGATGAATCCCGACGTTAAAGGTTTTTTTGATCCCCAAACCTACACCATCACCTATGTTGTCGCCGATCCCGAGTCTCGGCGTTGTGCCATTATCGATCCAGTCTGGGACTACAACCCAACCAACGGGCGCCTAGCGACGGCGTCCGCCGATCAAGTTATCGCCTACGTTCAAGACCGGGGATTAACGGTGGATTGGATTTTGGAAAGCCACGCCCACGCCGACCACCTCACCTCCGCCCAGTATTTAAAAGCCAAACTGGGGGGAAAAATCGCCATCGGCGCCGCCATTGGCAAAGTGCAGGCCACGTTTAAACAACTCTTTAACGCTCCGGCGGATTTCGCTACCGACGGCGCTCAGTTTGATCATCTTTTTCAGGACGGGGAGACCTTCGCTTTGGGGAATTTAACCGCCACTGTTCTGGCCACCCCCGGCCATACCCCCGCCTGCGTCACCTATGTGGTGGGAGACGCGGCCTTTGTGGGGGACACCTTATTTATGCCGGACTACGGCACCGCCCGGACGGATTTTCCGGGGGGCGATGCGGCGACCCTCTACGCTTCCATCCAGAAAATTTTCTCCCTCCCCTCCCAAACCCGCCTCTTTATGTGCCACGACTACCTGCCCCCCGGCCGGACGGAATACCGCTGGGAAACCACCGTGGCGGAGGAACGGGCCGAGAATGTCCACATCCGAGACGGGATTAGCATGGAAACCTTTGTCCACCAGCGCCGGGAACGAGACCGGACGTTAGCCGCGCCGGTCTTAATCCTACCGTCCTTACAGGTGAATATCCGAGGGGGACATCTGCCGGCGCCGGAGGAAAACGGGCTGTCCTATTTAAAAATTCCCCTCAACACAATCTGAGTAGATATTCAGTTATCAGTTAGCAGTTATCAGTTAGCAGATTTCAGGTACGGCGAGGTCTGAGCGTAGCCGAAGCCCGACCCTTAGAGTCTGTTTAAAAAATGTCAAGATCTCGGTTTTATCCCCCCAACCCCCCTTGGAAAGGGGGGAACCCTTCTCAAAGTCCCCCTTGCAAAGGGGGATTTAGGGGGATTGCGCCGAGAGCTAAGGACTTTTCAAATATCCTCTTAGACCGAATTGAACCGTTTAATTTCCTTACCCTTTATTGTTTAGAGTGCCCGATGCCTTCCTCCTCCCCCCGTTTCCATGACATCGTGATCATTGGCGCCGGCGCCGCCGGTATTACCGTCGCCAGTCAACTCCGGGCCCAGGCGCCCGATTTAGACATTTTGCTAATTGAACCTTCCGCGACCCACCATTACCAGCCCGGTTGGACGTTGGTGGGGGGAGGCTTACTGCCCTTTGAGGAGACAGCCCGACCGCAACGGAATTGTCTGCCCCTTGGGGTAACTTGGCTTCAGGATCAAGTGGCGGAGCTAGCTCCCGAGCACAATCAAGTGGTCACCGCCCAGGGGCTTCAGATCCGCTACGGTCAGTTGGTGGTCTGCCCCGGATTGCAGATTAATTGGGACAAAATTGAGGGGCTAACGGAGGCCCTAGGGCGGGACGGTGTGGCCAGTAATTACGCTCCCCAGGGGGCGCCCTACACCTGGGAATGCCTGCAAAATTTCCGGGGCGGTCAGGCGCTGTTTACCCATCCGGCGACTCCGATTAAATGCGGCGGCGCTCCCCAAAAGATTATGTATTTGGCGGACGATGTGTTCCAGCAAAAAAGCGGGGTGGGCAGTCGGACTCGGGTCTCTTTTTACAGCGCCGAGGGGAGTCTCTTCGGGGTGCCGGAATACGCCCGAGTGCTGGAGGGGGTGGCGGAGCGCCGACGGATTGAGACGAAATTTCGCCATAACCTCGTGGCGTTGGACGGCCGGCGCCGGGAGGCGGTCTTTGAGCAGAAAACCGATCAGGGGGTGGAACAGGTCACGGTCGCCTACGATTTTATCCACGTCACGCCCCCCATGGGCGCCCCAGATTTTGTGGCCCAAAGCCCCTTGGGTAAGGCCGGGAGCGGTTGGCTGGAGGTTGATCTCCATACTCTGCAACACCTGCGCTATGAAAATGTCTTCGGTTTGGGGGACGTCGCCCATCTGCCCACGTCTAAAACCGCGGCGGCAGTGCGGGGTCAGGCCCCTGTCGTGGTTCAAAATCTCCTGGCCCTGCGGCGGGGGGAGGCGCCGACGGCTCGTTATGATGGCTATACCTGTTGCCCGGTAATTACGGGCTATAACAGCGCCGTGATGGCGGAGTTTAACTACGAGAAAAAACCGATTTCTTCTTTTTACTTGAATCCAACCCAGGAGCGCTATTCCATGTGGTTGGCGAAACGCTACCTTTTGCCCTGGCTCTACTGGAACCGGATGCTCAAGGGCGCTCCCTTTGAAAAGGAGATTTTGGATCAATGGAAAGCTCGTCTTTTTCCCGACGCCGCCGAGACCGCGTCTCCCCTTCGTTCCCCTTCGGCGCCTTAAGAAGATGTTTGGACAGCCCTCCCAACCCCCCAATTCTGGGGGGAACCGGATTCAAAGTCCCCCAAAGTTGGGGGATTTAGGGGGCTGATTGAGCCTTGTTAAACATACCCTAGGGCCTTGCCGCTATGCTTGTACAAATTTTGGGTTATTTCCTCGGGGGCTGTATCGGCCTGAGCCTGGGACTATTGGGGGGCGGCGGCTCCGTGCTGGCGTTGCCGATTTTGGTCTATGTCATGGGGGTGCCCACCAAGTCCGCCATCGCCATGACCCTAGTCATTGTCGGCGCCGTCAGTTTAATCGGGGTGGTTCCCCACTGGCGCCGGGGCAATGTCAATTTACCCAAAGCCTTAATTTTCGGCTCTGCGACCATGGTGGGGGCCTTTGGCGGCGCTAAGCTCGCCACCCAGCCTTGGGTGAGCGAAGTGTTTCAGTTGGTTCTCTTCGCGACCATGATGCTCCTGGCCGCGGCGCTGATGATTCGCAAGGCCCAAAGCGCCGGGAGTCAAAAGGAAGACCTGGGGCTATTACCGGAACCGGTCTGTAAATACTGTTGGCTCTGGCTCCTGACGGAAGGATTAGCCATCGGCGTCCTCACGGGCTTAGTGGGCGTCGGGGGGGGCTTCGCCATTGTCCCGGCGCTAGTTCTGCTGGGAAAAGTGCCCATGAAGGAGGCGGTGGGGACTTCTCTATTAATCATCGCCCTTAACTCCGGCGCCGGTTTTCTGGGTTACCTGGGGAAAGTGCCCCTAGACTTCCATTTGATGATCTCTTTCACTTTTGTGGCGGCGCTGGGGATTTTGCTCGGCTCCTACCTCTCCCAATTCATCGACGCTCGGTCCCTTCAACAGGGTTTCGCCTACTTTTTAATGATTGTGGCGGCCTTTATCCTCTGGCAAAATCGGGAACATTTGCGGTTCTCCGACCCCGCGACGGCCCAGTCTCAATATCCGCTCCAGTTCCAGCGCCGGTTCAAGTCGTCCTAGGAACCCCGCGGCGCCGGCTGTGGTAGCCTGGGAAAACCTAAAGCTTGTCCTCCTATGGTTCTTGTCGTCGTCACCGCCCCAGACCTCCAGACCTTGAATTTGGCGCCGGTCGCCGCCGTGCTTGAGCCGATGCTGGCCGGCGCTTCCCCCGAGGATTTGGTCAATCAGGAGCAGAGTCTCCAATTCGATCTGCAATTTCCCCGAGACCCGGACGACCCGAGGGAACTTTCGGAAATTCCCGAAGTGCGGCTCTGGTTTGTGCGCCTCGATAGCCGCTATCCCTGGTTGCCCTTTTTTCTAGACTGGCGCTCCGGGGAATTGGCCCGCTACGGCGCCATGTTGGTGCCCCACCAGTTTCACCGTACCGAAGGAATTCAGTTTAATCCCGAGGCGCTGGAAATTTTTGTCATGGCGAAGGTTTTTATCCTCAAGGATTGGCTAAAAGCGTGGGGAATTCCCCTGGAAGAGCGCTTAGTCTTTTTTACTCAAATGTTTGGCTATGATTTAGAACAGGAATTTTTAGAGCGGGTTTAAAGATCAATCAGTTGCCTTCAGTTTCCCTCCCTCGGCGCGGTTAGACTTGCCCTATTCTTAATCTTTTCTTCCAGATCTCGGCGCCGTTCCCCTTCTAAGATTTGAGCAAGCTCCCTGAGGAGTAATCGCCTAATCTACTGTGGAACAATTTGCTAATATGACCATCGAATCTCAACGCCTTGAAGAAGCTCGTCAGGGTCAAGCGCCCTGGAAAAAATGGGGGCCTTACCTGAGCGAGCGTCAGTGGGGCACCGTGCGAGAAGACTATTCCAGCGACGGCAACGCCTGGGCCTATTTCTCCCACGATCAAGCCCGCTCCCGGGCCTACCGCTGGGGGGAAGACGGTTTGGGAGGGATCACGGATAGCAATAATCTGCTCTGTTTCGCCCTGGCGCTCTGGAACGGACAGGACGCAATCTTAAAAGAACGGTTGTTTGGCTTGACCAACAGCGAGGGGAATCACGGCGAAGACGTGAAGGAGTACTATTTTTATATTGATAGCACGCCGACCCACGCCTACATGAAATATCTCTACAAATACCCCCAGGCGGCTTTTCCCTATGGGGATTTGATCGAGACCAACCGGCGCCGGAGTAAAGACGAGTTGGAGTATGAACTGCTAGATACCGGTGTTTTTGACGAAGACCGCTATTTTGACGTCTTTGTGGAATATGCAAAGACCAGTCCCGAAGACCTGACCATCAAAATCACCGCGGTTAACCGGGGGCCGGAAACAGCGCCGCTTCACCTGCTACCCACCCTCTGGTTCCGCAATACTTGGTCATGGGAAGGGGGCGGAGCTAAACCGGTTTTGGAGAAAGCGAGTTTGGCGGGTCACAGCGCCGTTAAGGCCTGCCACGCCGATCCCCTCTTTACCGACCTGCTGGGGGAATACTATCTCTACTGCGACCGTCCAGTGGATTTGCTCTTTACGGAAAATGAAAGCAATAACGCCCGCCTCTTTGGGAGCGAAAACGCCAGCCCCTACGTCAAAGACGGGATTAATAACTATGTTGTCAACGGGCAAACCGAGGCGGTGAACGGAGAGCGGGGCACCAAGGTTTCTCCCCACTATGTTCTCAATATCGGGGCGGGGGAATCTCAAACGGTTTACCTCCGCTTAACCCCGACGGAGCCGGAGATCATTGGCAATCCCTTTAGCGGCGCCGAGGCCCTGTTCACGCAACGGATTCAGGAAGCCGACGACTTTTACGATTCCATCGCCCCCCGGGCCGTGGAAAACGACCCCGACCGCTATAACGTCATGCGTCAGGCGCTGGCGGGAATGCTCTGGTCGAAGCAGTATTTTTACTACGACCTGGATCAATGGCTCAAGGAACACGGCATTCTGCCCTGGATGCCGCCGAAAGAGCGCCGCCACGTCCGCAACCACGAATGGTTTCACATGTATAACAATGATGTGATTTCCATGCCCGACAAGTGGGAGTATCCCTGGTTTGCCGCCTGGGATTTAGCCTTCCATATGTTGCCCCTGAGTTTGATCGACCCGGATTTTACCAAAGAGCAACTGGATCTGATGTTGCGGGAAGACTACCTCCACCCCAACGGGCAAATTCCCGCCTACGACTGGAACTTTGGGGACGTCAATCCCCCTGTCCACGCCTGGGCCACCTGGGAGGTTTACACCCTCGACCGGGAACGGAATGACGGCAAAGGTGATATTGATTTCTTGAAATACGCTTTTTCTAAGCTCTTGATCAACTTCACCTGGTGGATGAACCGCAAGGACGAAGGCGGCAATAACCTCTTTGAAGGGGGTTTCCTCGGGTTGGACAATATCGGCGTCTTTGACCGCAGTTCCCCCCTCCCCACCGGCGGTTACCTAGAGCAGGCCGACGGCACCGCCTGGATGGTCTTCTTTAGCCAACGGATGTTGCAAATCGCCATTGAGTTGGCGATTCACGATCCCTTGTACGAGGATTTGGCGATTAAATTCTACGAGCACACCATGTGGATCTCCGGCGCCATGGACCGCATTGGCGATAACCAAGACGAACTCTGGGACGAGGAGGACGGCTTTTTCTACGACCTTCTGCGCTTGCCCAACGGCGATTCCACCCGTCTGAAAGTGCGCTCCATGGTGGGACTGCTCCCTCTCATGGCGGTGTCGGTCTTTCCGGGAGATATCCGTCAAAAACTGCCCCGGTTTAATCAGCGGGTTAAGGCCTTCAACGAGCGCCACCCGGAGTTGATCGCCAATATTCACCTGCCCAATCAACGGGGCGTGAAAGACCGGCTGATGCTCTCCATTGTCAACGAGACCAAATTACGCCGGATTCTGGGCTACATGCTAGACGAAAACGAGTTCCTCAGTCCCTACGGGATTCGGGCACTTTCCCGTTACCATCTCGAACACCCCTACGTTTTCCGCCACGGCGGTCAGGATTTCAGCGTCCAGTATCTCCCTGGCGATTCCAATACGGGGATGTTTGGGGGCAACTCCAACTGGCGGGGCCCCATCTGGATGCCGGTGAATTTCCTGCTGGTGCGTTCCTTGATCCTCCTTTACGGCTACTACGGCGACGAGTTTCAAGTGGAGTGTCCCACCGGCTCGGGACAAATGATGAACCTTTTTCAGGTGGCCAAGGAAATCGCCAACCGTCTCGGCGCCATCTTTCTCAAGGATGAAAGCGGACGCCGTCCCGTCTATGGCGGCGCCGAAAAATTCCAAAGCGATCCCCACTGGCAAGACCTGATCCTCTTCTACGAGTACTTCCACGGCGACAACGGCGCTGGCATCGGGGCCAGTCACCAAACGGGCTGGACGGGGTGCGTTGCCCACCTGATCCAAACCTTTGGCTATCTGAGCGAAGAGTTTGTGCTCAATACCGTCACCGCCGGAGACACGGCCCGCTATCGGCGCTCGGCCTAGGGGGTTAACCCAGACGGCACTTTGACCAAAACCCGTCCCGTCGTCTTGCTATACTGAGGGGCCATTCTGCCGCATTTGGCTCCTTTTCCCTCTTGCTTCGTCTCCCTCCCCTTGCCGTTCTTTTGTTCCTGACCCTCGGCGCTTGTCAAGCGCCGGACCCCTTGGTGAAACCCAGCCCAACGGGTAGTCCTGAGCTGAAGAGTCAACTGACCTTAACCAACGCCACCCTAGAGCAGGCCAACGCCCAGGGACAACCCCTCTGGAAAATTCAGGTGCAGTCGGCCCAATACACCCCCGACCGCAAACAGGCCCAACTGAAAGTCCTCCGGGGCGACCTCTACCAAGACGGGAAAGTGGTGCTGAAGGTCAAGGCCGACCGGGGAGAAATCCGGGACAACGGCGCCGAAATTCTCCTGAGCCAAAATATCGTCGCCCTCGATCCCCGCAATCAAGCGGTTCTCTATAGTCAAGAAGTAGTCTGGCGACCCCAGGCGGGAATTTTAACGGCCCGCCAGAACTTTCGCGGCGAGCATCCCGAATTGGTTGTGACGGCGACAGAGGGGCGCTATGAAACGGAGCCCCAGTTTCTACACTTGACGGGTCAAGTTCAAGCCGACGCCGCCGAGAAAAAACTACGACTGACCAGCGAAGCCCTACGCTGGGAAATTCCCAACCATCTCCTCATCGGTGCTCAACCCTTAAAACTGGTTCGCTACAGCGGCACCGGGGAAATTACCGACCAAATCGAGGCGCCCCAGGCCCAGGTGCATTTAAAAAACCGGCAGGTCTTTTTGCCCAATCCCAACCAATTCAAATCTCTCCAGCCGCCCCTACAAATCACAGCCCAGAATTTAACGTGGTTTTACGATGAAAAAGAGCGTCGTCTAGAAACCCCCTCCCCCTTGACGATTTTGGACTATCAGGAGGAAATTACCATCACCGGCAACCAAGGCCGGGTGGATTTCGCCCAAAATCAAGTCTGGCTGACCGGCTCAACCCAGGCGCTCAGCGCCCAGAATCAATCCCGTCTATTGGCGGACGTCTTGATGTGGAATATCCCCGGCCGCACCCTCGATGCCTCCGGCAATATCCTCTACGAGCAAGAGCGGGGCGTTAAATTTAACCTCACCGGGGATTGGGCCCGGGGTTCTTTGACGGATAATACCGTGGTGGTGACGGGTCAAAAGAGCGAGCGAGTGGTCACCGAAATTTATCCTTCCCCAGCGCCCTAGCTCGGTTAAATCAGTCATGCCTGTTTTACTCCTCGTCAACACCGACGACACCTTTACTCAAAAAGCCAGCCAGGATCTCCAGGATGCCGGTTACCTGCTCCATTTTGTCCCCCGTCTAGAGCAGGTGCGCGGCGCCATCGCCGAATTTCAGCCCGCTTTACTGATTTGGGACCGGGGCCGCACCGGCGCCGCCGGGGCGAAGCTCTGCCAGAAGTTGCGGGCGGAGGGCTACCGTCAGACCATTGTCATGGTGCTGGAACAGGACACCGTGGCAGAGCGGGCCGCCTGTCTGGAAGCCGGCGCCGACGACTATGTCCTCAAACCCTACCAACCGGAATCCTTTCTCCAGCGCCTCAAGTTTTATCTGCAACTCCAAACGCCGGCCAGCGCCAAGGATAGTCTTCAGTTCGGCCCTTTGGTCTTAAACCTGCCCACCCGTAGTCTCCGGTGCGGGGGAGACCCGGTAGAATTAACGCTGAAAGAGTTTGAACTCCTGCGCTATTTGATGTCCCAACCCGGCGCAGTGGTCAGTCGGGAGCAGATTTTAGAAAATGTCTGGGGCGAAAATTTCCAAGGAGAATCCAATATTATCGAGGTCTATATTCGTTATCTGCGCCTCAAGTTAGAGCAAAAGGGCGCTCGGCGCTTGATCCACACCGTCCGTGGGGCCGGTTATATCCTCAAGGAGGGTTAGGGGTTTTTCTCATACAAGACGTAAGAAACTTGTCGGAGCCTAGGCCGCTTTGGGGCAATCTTCTTTAAGATAAAGAGGATAGTAGATCGGGGCCTTGCCCCAGCTTACCCATCTTTATTCCCCTCTCCCAACTGCGGCTTGGCTCCCATGACCCAATGGCGCTCCCAATGGACGATTTCTCCCCTCGGCTGGGACTGGCGCGTAACTCAGCTAGAAGCGCCGCCGCCCCTTTCCCTTTGCCACTGGCGCTATGGCTTTAGGGACGGTTCCTGGGTGGAGGGGACGGGGCAGGTTTGCGCCCCAAAC
>JBKCES010000036.1:0-4130 GCA_046304295.1 Cyanobacteriota bacterium
CCCCACCCTAGGGGGCCACGCCCCCACCCCCATCCAAACGGCGCTGGGCATTACCCTAGCGGAGGCGGATCCGCGGAAACTCTGCGGCGTCTTCGGCTCCTTTGGTTGGAGCGGCGAAGCCTTGGATTTCCTGGAAGCTAAGTTTCGGGACGGCGGCTACCGTTTTGGTTTCGAGACCCTACGGGTCAAATTCGCCCCCACGCCCCAGATTCTCAAAACCTGCGAAGAGACGGGCACCGACTTTGCCCAGGCACTGAAAAAAGCCCAACGAGCCAGTCAGCCCAAGCCTTCCGTCAGCGAATCCCAGTCCGCCCGGGCCGAGCAGGCGTTAGGGCGCCTAGTAGGGTCTCTCTGTATTGTGACCACCGGCCAAGACGATCTTCAGGGCGCTATGCTAGCATCTTGGGTATCCCAAGCCACCTTTACGCCCCCCGGTTTAACGGTGGCGGTGGCCAAGGAGCGGGCCATCGAGTCCTTGCTTTACGTCGGTCAACCCTTTGTCCTCAATATTCTGGGAGAGGGGCAATACCAAACCCTGATGAAACACTTCCTCAAAGCCTTCCAACCCGGCGAAGACCGCTTCCAGGGCGTCGAAACTCAACCGGCGACCAACGGAATGCCAATTTTGCAGGCGGCGCTGGCCTATTTGGAGTGCCGGGTAGAGACTCGCTTGGAGTGCGGCGACCACTGGCTCCTCTACGCTGTCGTCCAGGGCGGTCAAGTTCTGCGGGACGGTCTCACCGCTATCCACCATCGTAAAACCGGCGCCTACTATTAAAATCCTTAACCCTAGAGGCGTAGGCTCTTCGCACTTTTCAAGCGATACGAGGATTCCAGACTCCCTAGAATTCTGCTATAGTGCCTGACTATCGCTAACATTCTCCCCTCAACGCTCCTCCTCAACCTCTTCGTATTAACTAATCCGAACTCCGTTTCTTGCCAACTATGCCAGAACTCCAATTCGATACCGCTCCCGGACAGAAATATCCCCTAACCCCGACCAGTAACCGGTATCCGATTCTACAGAATCCCCTGGTACAGGAAACGGAGCGCTATCAAACCGAAGAGGAAGACGACCTTGAACTTTCCAAAATTGGTCAGATTCTACGGCGGCGTTGGCCGATTATTCTCAGTGTTGGTTTACTCGTAGGGGGGTTAGTCGGCTCGTATCTCTTCAACCGTCCACCGATTTACAGTCAGAACTTTCAACTGCAAGTGAAACCGCCGGAGTCCGACGCAACCAACCCCTTGGAAGCGGCCCAACTTTTGACCCGAGGCGGCTATCAAGACTCCCTCTATTATCAAACTCAGGTTCAAATCATGCTCAGTAACCGTCTCCTCGCCCCGGTGGTGGAGCGGGTGCAGAAAGAAGTTTTCAAAGGGAGCGAGCTAGGAAAAGATTTTACCGTAGAATACCTACAAAAAGCCCTAAATATTACTCAATTTAAAGACACCCAGCTAATTCAAGTCAGCTATGCTAGCCCGGATCCCCAGCTCACGAAATTTGTGCTGAGCCGTCTAGCGGAAGCTTATCTGAGTAACGCCTTAGAGGATCAGGCGCTTGAAAGCAATCAACGACTGTCCTTCGTGGATAAACAAATCCCCGTGGTGAAGGAAAAAATTCAAAGTTTAGAAGAACGACTTAAGGCGTTTCGCTTAAAAACCGGCTTTATTGATCTTCAGGCTCAAGGGCAAATTCTTTCTCAATCCGTCATTGAAGCCAACAAGAACAAGCAGACTATTGATGCCCAGGTTAAAGAGGCGAGCGTCCTCTACAACGACCTGCGCCGACAATTGGGTATTAATGAGAACGAAGCCCGAGCCATCAGCGCCTTGACGGAGTCGGAACGATACATGGCTCTGATTACTAAGCTCAGGGAAATCGACGCCAAGTTGGCGGCGGAGTCGACGCGGTTTACCGACGATAACCTGATTATTCAGCAACTTAAGGAAGAGCGCAAAAATTTGATTCCGTTAATTAATGAAGAAGCAAAAATTGCTCTCAAAGATGTTCCCCAAAACGGCAAGCCCTTCACCGATATTTTTGTTGTTCCCAACAGTATCCGGGCCAACACCACTGCTCAACTGCTAGCGGCGGCTAACCAACGGAATCAAGCCCTTGCTCGGCAGCAATCCTTGGCTCTTGGCGAGCAGAAAGCGAAGGATGACGTGCAAAAGTTTGCCCGCACTGCAGGGGAATATTCAACGTTGACCCGAGAAATGGAAATTGCCAGCCAAAGTCTAGCCTCTCTACTGCAAGCCCGTCAGGCGTTAGAAGTGGAAACCGCTAAGAAATTTACCCCTTGGCGCCTCGTGACGGAGATTGTCGAGCCAACGGAACCCGATAGGAACCTAGCTAGGAACATTTTGCTGGCCAGTGTGGCGGGTTTAGCGGCTGGGGGCGCCGCCGCTTTACTAGCGGAAAATCTAGACCGAGCTTTCCATGATCCTGACGAGATCACCGAAAGAACGGGTTTACCTGTTTTGGGGATGATTCCCTTTCTCGCCACCCTGCCTAAATTGAATCGCAGTCGAACGGAGCTCGTTGAAAACCAGCGTCAGGCCTCAGTAAGCTCCGCCTTTTTAGAAGCTTTTTCCTTGCTTTACACCAACCTCTTTTTTATGCGGGAGCGCCGCCCCTACCGCTCCATTGTGGTTAGCTCCGCCATTCCGGGGGAAGGAAAATCCACCACCTCTTTCTTTTTAGCTAAAGGCGCCGCTAGTTTAGGGCAACGGGTGCTCCTGATTGACGGCGACCGCTATTTCCCCCAGGGGAATCGTTGGGCGAGTCTCGCTCGGTTCATCGGGGAAGAAGCCCAAGAGTTTGAGGAAGACGCTCAAGGTATGGAACCGATCTCCATGGGCAATAATTTATTCGTGATCCGCAACGACCAACAGGCGCTGAACCCGAACCAACTCCTGACCTCCCAGAGTTTGACCCAATTGATTGAGCGCTGGGAGAGCGAGTTTGACCTAGTGGTGGTGGACGCGCCGCCCCTGTTGGGGATTACGGATACCAAACTGCTGGCCCGGCAAGCCGACGGTCTATTGGTCGTCGTGCGGATGGACAAAACCAACCGGGACTTGGTTAAACAGGTGGCCAATGAAATGCAAATCGCCAATATTCCCATTATTGGGGTGGTGGCTAACGGCGCTAGCCACGCCAATAGCAAGTATAATTACTACTACAAATACTACCAAAGATCAAAATACAAATACGCCCAGGCTTAAAGGACGTTAATCTTAACTTTTCTCGTCAACTTCCAGGGGGCTTGCGCTCCCGTGGGGGCGACACTGTAAGGTAAAACTAAAGGGGGGCCTGTTTTTCGACCGCTTGGCGGATTCGGAATTTTCGCTATTATCGGCTTCCCTGGGCCAGCGCCATGACTTTTCCTTCTTCCAACCCTCAACAGCGGGGACAGTTTATCCCCGACTGGTCTCGGCTCTGCCGAACCATGCTGGAGCGTTTTTTACCCAGTAATTCGGTTAATACGCTCCCCGGCGCGGCGACGATTTTAACCGAACCCCTCCCGAGCACTCTCAAGGTTTTTCCCCTACGGTACAGTCCCCAGAGCGCCGCCAAAGAAGCGGAGACGGCTAGCTACGGGCCGGGGGAGTTGATGCACAAATTACTGGAACTGGATTTGCCCGGCGCCCAGGGGCGCCGTCTGGTCATCGAAGGGGAAGCGGGAACTGGGAAAACCCTCTTTCTTAAACATGTGGCCGCCTATCTTCTGGCCCATCCTCAGGAGGGCTTGCCGCTCTGGATCAGTCCCCAGCAGTTAAAAAATATTTCCCTGGGGGACTATCTCTTCGGCCCCTGGTTAGAGCAGGCCCGGCAGGGAGAAGACGGCGCTCTGGCGGATTGGCAAAGCGGTCTCAAGGATCTCCTGCGCCAGGGACAGGTCTGGCTCCTAGCGGATGGTTTGGATTATCTCTACTGGGATACCCCCAACGGCGTTAAAACCGGGCCCCTCTCTCTCCTCAAAGCCTCCTTGCAAGCGTGGCCTCGTTTGAATGTCATTCTTACCTGTCGCCCCGAAACCCGCCGGAGCGATCCCAAGGGATTGGCGGGGTTTGAGCGTTACCGTATTCAGGAGTTTGCAGACTCCGCCTTGATTGCCGCGGCC
>JBKCES010000037.1:0-14328 GCA_046304295.1 Cyanobacteriota bacterium
ACTGATGCGCGCTTTGCAAGACGAAATTTGCCAAGGTTTAGCCCAACTCGACGGCGGGGGCGAGTTTCAGGAAGATAGCTGGGAGCGCCCGGAGGGGGGCGGCGGCCGCTCTCGGGTTTTACGGGAGGGTAAGGTTCTAGAGCAGGGGGGGGTGAATTTTTCCGAGGTCTGGGGTCAGGAGTTGCCGCCCTCGATTCTGAAACAGCGCCCGGAGGCCGCAGGTCACGGCTTCTACGCCACGGGCACCTCCATGGTGCTCCATCCCCGCAATCCCTACGTCCCGACCGTGCATCTGAATTATCGTTATTTTGAGGCGGGGCCCGTCTGGTGGTTTGGGGGCGGCGCCGATTTAACCCCCTACTATCCCTTCCGGGAAGATGCCCAACATTTTCATCGAACCCTCAAAGGCGCTTGCGACCCCTCCCATCCAGAGTTTTACCCGGTCTTTAAGCGTTGGTGCGACGAGTATTTTTACCTGAAACACCGCCAAGAAACCCGGGGAATTGGTGGGATTTTCTTTGATTATCAGGACGGTCAGGCGCCCCTCTACCGGGGGCCGGAAAAGGATTCCCCGGCGGCTCAGTATAGCCAAGGGTTAGAGAATCCTCCGGCCCTCGGTTGGGAAGACCTGTTTCAATTCGCCCAAAACTGCGGTCGCGCCTTCCTGCCCGCCTACGCCCCCATCATGGAGAAACGACGGGAAACCCCCTACAGCGAGCAAGAGCGCCAATTTCAACTCTACCGCCGGGGGCGCTATGTGGAATTTAACCTCGTCTATGACCGGGGCACTATTTTTGGTCTCCAAACCAACGGTCGCACCGAATCCATCCTCATGTCCCTGCCGCCCCTCGTCCGCTGGCAGTACGGCTACCAGCCGGCGCCGGGTAGTCCTGAAGCCGAGCTAACGGAGGTTTATCTCAAGCCCCAGGATTGGCTGGCGGCTTAGCATCATCCTTAAATATTAAGCCAACTCCCAGCAGACCTCCCGAGTCAGGCGGATCTGGGCCAGGGTGAAAATGACGGGAATAATACGACCATAGTTGGTAGCCACGGCCCGCCACCCCAAATCGGCTAAAAACCAACCCCACAGCGCCGGGCCGACCCAGGTCAGTAGCGCCCGAGCAGCGCCGTAACGAGCGGCGGTTAACGCTACCCCCTGTTTGGCACTTTGCAGGGCCAATTGATTGTGCACCTGCACCGCCGCCGCCCCTCCGCCCTGGAGGAGCACCGAGCGGGCCGCCTGATACTGGGCGATGTGGAGGGTTAATTCCTGAAGAATACGCCGCAACAGCAGGGGTTTGAGCGCCGAATTAACGGCGACGGCGGCGCTTCCTTTGAGAAAGAGGGCGACGGGGTTATGTTGGAGTTGGAGGGGTAGGGGTTCCGGTAGGGGGGAGCGCAGAAGGGACTGTTGGATTTTGATCACCAGTTTGTTCTGTTCCGTCCGGGGTAGTTTTTGCCAAGCCTGGTTCATCAAATGGAGAAAAATTTCCGCTTCAATGTCGGTGGTGCCCATTTTTTCGGCGTAGGGCACCTTCAAGTAATGGCAGACCTGAATCAGGGTTTGACGGTAGCTAAAGGTTTGGGTCTTACCCCGGAGGACGGTGAAGCCATCGGCGGCGAGGTAGCGAAAGCGGCACTCTAGGGCGTCCAGCCAACTGGAAAGCTCTCGACTCTGCACCTCTAGGGGGCGGGGGGTCTGTAAATAGTCGAGGGGGTTAAATTTGCGGGCAAAGAGGATATGGGTAAACTGTCTCAGCTCCTCCTCCGTCGCTAACTCCAGCGCCGACCGAAGTTCGTCCACGGTCCTATCCTCCACCACGTTACGGTCACAATTGGGCACCCCTATTATGTCACACAACTAAAAGCCCGGGTTCCCGTCCTAGCGATCCAGATCTCTAGACTTCCCTGGGCGCCGACAGCGGGGGGGCAACCTTATTTTCAATAACTGACATCTGAATAACTTAAATTAAGAAGCTAGAGCCACTTCTACTTTTTCTTGAAGTTCGCCGTTTTGGTAAAGCTCGATCAAGATGTCGGAGCCGCCGAGGAATTCCCCATTGACATAGACCTGAGGAATGGTGGGCCATTGAGAATATTCCTTAATACCTTGACGAATTTCTTCGTCGGAGAGAACGTCGAAGGTCTCAAAGGGCACCCCGAGGACATTGAGAATTTGCACCACATTATTAGAAAAGCCACATTGGGGCATCAGTTTAGTTCCTTTCATAAAAACCATAATCTTATGGCTCTTAACTAGTTTATCAATTCTAGCTTTAGTATCCGGTGACATGGGGCGATCTCCTTAAAGGAAAAGGGAAAGGACTTGAACAACAAAAAGGTTGCTTAAAGCATAACGGCTTTCATCCTAACAGATGGAGGAGCGCGGGCCTAAAGCCTGAGTTTAGGGGGATTCCTCCAAGGATTCGGCGCTGTGCCGCCAGGACTGCTCCATGGCCGCTCGAATTTTTTGGGGATCCGGTTTTTTCCCCCCCATCAGGTCGCCAAAATAGACGCAGGCGCCTTCCCCCAAAGACCAGGTGTAGGCCGCGGCCCAGGAGGCCGCCAGCGCCGACCCAAACCCCGGCACAAATTTCACCAACTCCCGCCCCACAGCTTGGGCTAAAAACCCCCCGGCAATGGCGCTGACCACGCCCCCGGCCTGGGAGGGGGAAAGGGTTTGCCCGTAGAGTTGCCCCAACAGGCCCACCAGGGAAACCTGAAGCGCCGTCAACACCGGCATGGTGGCAAAGGGTAGCGGCGCCGCGGCGAGGGTGGCCGCCGCAATGGCAAAGGCGAGGATGTAGCGCCGGGCGACATCTCGATAAAGATCCCCTAAGCGTTTTTCCGTTTCTCCCTCCAGCAGTTGATGGATGGCCCGAGCTTCCGCCTCCGGCAGGAGCACCGACAGTTTCTCCCCCAGTGCCTCTAAACCGTAAAACACGGGATTGAAGCCGTCTTCCTCCAGGGTAAAGTCCAAAAGAACCGCCTCGTCCCAGTGGGGCGCAAAATCCGTCTTGATCTGCTCAAAGGCTCGAAGCAGGTCGGGAAACTGCGGCGGGTAGGAAGGATGCTCCGTTTCTAACTGGGGATAGACTTCATGGAGACAGGTGACCGCTAGCAAACAAGGTAGATGGGGATATTGGCTTTTCAGTTGTCGGCAAATCTCCCGCAGGCTATCGGTGGCGAAATCCGTAATTTTCACCACTAACACTAAAATTTGGGCCTTGGCTCCCCTTTCGGCGCCGGGGTCGGGGTTTAAATCCTGGGTTAACTCCGTTAATAATTCCCCAGTCGGCTTACCAATATCCCCCAGCCCCACCGTATCGGTAAAAATCAGCAGGGGCAGATCCGCGGAGGGATAGGCGTAGCGTTGGGTGTGTTGGGTGTGGGGGCGGAAACCCTGACCGATAATCTCGGCGGAGACCCCCGTCAGCCCCCGAATCAGGGAGCTTTTCCCCGCTTGGGGTTTTCCCAGCAACAGCGCCTCGGTGGTGGGCAGTTGGGCCCGGGCTTCCGCTAAAATAGCTCGAATTTCCGCTTCGTCCACGGTTAAATGCTTAAGCAACGTCTTACTGACCGGGGCGGTTCCCCTTTCCCACAGGCGCCGGAGGGGGTCGAGATTAATCTGGGGAAAAGCAACCATAGCAACGGCGGGGAAAAAGCGATTACTCCTAGGGTACCAAGCCCTTCCGGCGCCGTTAATCCCCCCCAGGATCGGATTTCACAGCGTAATTCCCCGCAACTGTTGGAACATTAACGTCGCTTGAATATCCGTCATGCTGGCAATATAGTCAGTCGCCCGGAGAATCTGGTCGTAGGGCGCCGCCTGGGGGTCGTTGAATTCCGCCGGCAGTAGGTAGCGGGTCAATTTGCTTTTTTTATTGTCCGTAAAGATGGCGTTTAAAAAATCCGTCAACAGTCCCCCCAGGACTTCATACCCCGCCACCTTGACCCGCACCACATGGGGATGGCGAAAGACGGACTGAACCGTGGTGGCTTCAATCGCCGCCAGCGCCGGGCCGTGACGGCTAAATTGCAATAGGGCCTCGTCAAAATCCCCCTGCAAAATTTGCGGTTCCCAGTCTAAAAAAATCTCGGCTATTTCCGTCACCAATTCATTAATGGCCTTAGCCCGTAGGCGCTTGATCACCTCCCCTTCGCTTCCGGTCAAACGTCCCACCGCCGCAATGGGGGACAGTAAAGCCTCGGCGACCGGAAAGGGGACATAGCCCATGTGAAAACCGTCTTCTAAATCCACGATGGAATAACAAATATCGTCCGCCGCCTCCACTAAAAAGGTGAGGGGATGACGGCGCCACCAGGGCAGAGGCGCAAAGCGGGGCAGAAGGCCGACGGTTTGGGCGACTTCCGTAAATAAGTCCTGCTCCGCCTGGAAAAAGCCGTATTTTTGGGCGCTTTTCCCCGAATTTTCCCCTAAAACCTGGGGGTCAAGACGGGCCGGGCGGGGATACTTGGTAAAGACCGCCAGGGTGGCGCAGGTCAGTTGCAGACCGCCGGGGCGGTGGGGCATCCCCAGACGGGCGAGGAAACGAAAGCCCTGGGCGTTGCCTTCAAACAAGTTCAGATCCGCTTCCTGCTCCGGGGTCAGGGGAACGGTTTGCCCCGCCTCCGAGCGCCGCCAACCCTGGAAAGCGGTTTGAATCGCGTCTTCCCCGGCGTGGCCAAAGGGGGGATTACCAATGTCGTGGGCCAGGCAAGCCACGGAGAGAATATCGCCAAAATCGGCGCCGTCCAAATTCCGCAAACCATGACGGCGGATAATGGTTTCCCCAATGCGGCGGCCGAGGGAGCGCCCCACGCAGGACACCTCCAGACTATGGATCAAGCGGGTGCGGACATCGGCGTTTTTCGAGAGGGGAAAAACCTGGGTTTTGTCCTTCAAGCGCCGGAAGGCGGCGGAATAAACCACCCGGTCGTAGTCCTTAAGGAAATGGGTTCGCTCAAAACTGGCGTCCTCCATTTGCGGTTTGCCGAGGCGCTTGGAACTGAGGAGTTGTTGCCAGTCCATGGTCTAGCCTGAAGAAGAGGGGGAACCCATTTTTTTAAGGTACCTTAAATCTGATTTCCCTGGCTCTAAGGCGTTTAATCAGAGAGAAACCCCATCCACCTTGCAAACTGACCTTAAAGCCAAGAGCAAACCCACGCCTAACCCCTCCGAGGGAGCTACGGTGTATACACAAATGTCAGAATCCCCGCTAGACCCCCTTCCTTGGAAAGGGGGGAACCGGCCTTCAAAGCTCCCCTTACAAAGGGAGATTTAGGGGGATAAAGCCCAAAACTGAGTCTTTAACCGAGATCTGTGTACACCGTAGCCAAGGGAGGGGAACTGGAAACCTCGGCTTTCCCGTTGGATGCAGTTGAACGAAAACCGTAATTGCTAATTCTCCAGGACTTCTATGAGCGCCAAGCCCTATCTGCAAATTCCCATCCAAGACTGCGGCGAACCTCTGGTTCCCATTGATTGTCCCCCGGTTCAACTCACCCTACCGCCGCCCTACGAGCAACTCGGCGCCGACTACGGGGGCCGCTCGCCCTATGTCCTCCGCTCCGGCGTCCTAGCGGCCTTAGTAGAAGCTCAAGATACCCTAATCCGGCTCAAACCGGGTTGGAAACTACGGCTCTTTGATGCCTATCGTCCTGTGGCGGTGCAACAATTTATGGTGGACTTCACCTTTCGGCAGATTGTCCGGGAAGAGGGACTAGACTCGGCGGCGCTGAGCGCCAGTCAGAAACAGGAAATTTTAGCAAAAGTCTATACTATTTGGGCTTTGCCTAGCGAGAATCCTGCCACCCCGCCGCCCCATAGCACCGGCGCCGCCCTGGATCTCACCCTAGCGGACGAGGGGGATCAAGCTGTAGAGATGGGGGGAGAAATCGACGAACTATCGCCCCGCTCCCAACCCGACTATTACGACCTGTCCGACGACCCGAGAGCCAATCTTTACCGGGCTAACCGGGGACTTTTAAACCAAGTCATGGCCGGCGCCGGTTTTTTACGCCATCCGGGGGAATGGTGGCATTTTTCCCTCGGAGACCAACTTTGGGCTTGGCAGATGAGACAAGCTCATCCCGAGGGAAACTTTTACGCACGCTATGGCCGGGCGGAGTGACTAGGCTTCCGCTTCCGCCTGGGAGCGCCGGTTAAATTGACGCTGACCGTAGGCACCGAAGCCTAGGGCCGCTAGGGAGCCGATGATGGTCAGGGGTTCAGGCACCACGGTGGGGTCGAGGGGTTGGCCGTTGTAGAAGGCTTGGACAATCCCGGTGGGAACACTGGTGGCCCGCACCGTGAAGGTCTGGTAACGTAGAGGGGTGGGGAAATTCACATTCACGTCCGGCGCGACGGTATAGCTTGCGGTAGTGGCGGTAAACCCCGTCGCAATAAAACCCTCCCGGGCATCCAATAGGCCAGAGCCGCTACGGGGACGGGTTGTGGAAGCGTTAGTGACGCCCTCAAAGCCCTCAATCCGTAGTTCGTCGCCATTTTGGACTGGATCGCCAGCGTCTTCGCTGACAAACTCAAAACGCCAATCGAAGGCGTTGCCGACTTGACGCCCATCGAGAAAGTTAAATTGGTAGGCCTGAGCTTGTGGTGTAACGGCAAGGGTTAAACCCGCGGCGAGAAGGCCTAGGGTTAGGGAAGGGAGCTTAAACATGGATAATAGACCTCACAGCGATGAGATTTAAGATGGCAAATTTGTAGAAACTAGATAGGACTGTCGCCGTAGTTTGCGGTTTAAATCAGTCCCCTTGAGGAGAAATCCTGAACGTACTCTTTATTCTACCGATAATGTCAACGTTGACAAGGTTCCCTAGTACCATTTAAGCCCATCTCTAAAATTAGCGGTTGTCTCTGCTCTATGACCCCTCCCTCCCATTCTTTCCAGCGCTGGCCGGCGCTCCTCTCTAGCCTAGACGGGCTAGGCATTTTCGCCTGGGGGATACTGCTCCTCTATTATTCCCAACGGGGGCAGCTTAATCTCCTCATTCACCCCAACTACTTTGGCTTAGTCGCCGTCACCGGTTTGGTTCTCCTTGCGCTCGGCGCTCTACGGCTCTTTCAATGCGGCCGGCGCTTTTGGAAATACGGGGGGCAAGTTCAGGATAGCTCCGCCCATCAGACGGTTTTACCTCTAGGTCTAGGCAGTAGTTTACTGCTCCTCACCGCTGTCGCTGGTTTAGTGATTCCCCCCACGGTCTTTACCAGTCAGATGGCCCTGCAACGGGGTATTAGCAACACCCTGCCGGCCACCCAACTGCAAACCGTCAGTTTCGCCGCCCAGACGAAACCGGAAGACCGTTCCCTGGTGGATTGGATTCGCACCCTCAACGCCTACCCGGAGCCGGATGCCTACCAGGGGCAAAGTGCCAAAGTGACGGGTTTTGTGGTCTATCCCCCGGAATTGGGGGACAATTATCTCCTCATTAGCCGTTTTATCCTTACCTGTTGCGCGGTGGACGTTTATCCCGTGGCCCTGCCGGTGAAGTTAGCGGGGCCACGGGCCCAGTATCCCCAGGACAGTTGGCTGGAGGTGCAGGGGCAAATGATTACGGAAACCCTGCCGATTAATAGCCAGACTCAACAGACCCAGAACCGGGAAAAGCGCCAACTGGTTCTGGAAGCTCAAACGATCAAACCCATTCCCACCCCGGCCGATCCCTACAGTTACTAAATAGTTGCTAACCGCCATGTTCGCTCCCGACTTTTCCCAACCCCTAGACCGCTTATCCCTGGGTTTCATGGGCGCTTTGGGCCTCGTCATGGCCGTCCTCGGCGGGGGGCATCTCGCTTGTCAAAGCAGCCAAACCTGTTGGTTAGCCAATCCCCCTCGGGTAGAGAGTTTTACCTGGCAAGACCGCACCCTCGGCGCCGAAGACCGGGCCTTTATCCTCACCTTCGACCGGGCCATGGATCAGAAGGACGTGGAAAAGCGTCTGCAAATTACGCCGCCCTTGGCGGGCAAAATCAGTTGGGTTGGGCGCCGTCTGGCTTTTACCCTAGAAGAGCCGATTCCCTACGGGCAAAAGTTCCGCCTCAATCTGGAGCAAGCCCGGGCCCATCTCGGCGCCGGCAATCTGCGGCCCTTCGAGGCCCAATTTCAAAGCCGGGATCAGGCCTTCGCCTATATCGGCGCTAGCGGCGCCGAACAGGGGCGGGTGGTCTATCAAAACCTGACCCGGAATCAGAAGATTATTCTGACACCGCCCAATTTAACCGTCATCGACTTTCGCTTTTATCCCCAGGGGGACGCTCTGCTTTTTGCCGCCGCGGACAGTCAACTGGGCTTTGAGGGACTCCGGCAATTGCAACTCTATCGAGCGCCGATCCCCCTCAATTTAACCAGCGCCGAACTGCCCCCGCCGGAATTAATTCTGGATAATCAAGGCTTTCAGAACAACCAATTCGACCTCTCTCGGGACGGGAAAACCATCGTTGTCCAACGGGTTAACCGCGAGAATCCGGCAGACTTCGACCTCTGGATGATCTCGGAGAATCAGGAACCCCAGCGCCTGAAGGTGATGGGGGGCGATTTTAAAATTGCGCCGGACGGTCAGAGTTTAGCGGTGGCGCGGGGAGAGGGCATTAGTATTTTCCCTCTGCGACCGGAGGCAAAACCCTTAGACTTTCTCCCCAAATTTGGACAACTCTTGAATTTTTCCCCGGACGGAACTGCGGCGGCGGTGGTGAACTTTAATACGGATAACGCCCAGAAACGCTACCAACGTTCCCTGTTTTACGTGAATAACACCGGGGGGCAAAAAGAACTCTTAAACACGGAAGGCTCCATCCTCCACTGCGAATTTACCGGCGGCAACCGTCGTCTCTATTGTCTGCTCACCCACTTGATTCCCGGGGAAACTTACCAAGAACAGCCCTATTTTGCGGAAATCGACCTGCAATCGGGCAAAATTCGTCCCCTAGTGGCTCTGCCGGATTACCGCGACATTAAAGTCAGCCTCGCTCCCGATGGCTTAGGGATTCTCTTTGACCAAGTATTAGTCGGCGCCGACGTTGACGATACCGGTCTGAGCACCGGCGCCGGGGAAGCCGTAACGGGGGGACGTCTGTGGCTCTTGACTCCGCCCCGAGGGAGTCAGGGAGTGGGAAAATTGCGGGAATTAGTTCTGGGGGGTATTCGTCCCCGCTGGGCGCCCTGAAATTCACATGACAGTTATTCAGGATATTGAGAGTGGTTGTCAATCTGAGTCTCGCCGCTCCAGAGCCAAAAGCGGAAAAGCGCCGGGATATCCATGGTAATTTGGTAAAGACGGTGCCCTAGAGAATTCCTGCCATGACCGAGCCTACTCCTCTCCTCCTTGTCGACGACGAACCCGGCGTGCGGGAATCTGTGCAAGCCTTTTTAGAAGACAGCGGCGAGTTTCGGGTCCAGGCCGCCAGCAACGCCACAGAAGCCTGGGAGTATCTACAGCGCCATCTCCCGGCGCTGGTGATTACAGATTTGATGATGCCCCAGGTGGACGGCTACCAGTTTTTAGCCCAACTGCGGGCCGATCCCCGCTTCGCCGACCTGCCGGTGGTTTTTCTCACCGCTAGGGGCATGACCATGGATCGGATTCAAGGCTACCAAGCCGGTTGCGACGCCTATTTATCCAAACCCTTCGACCCGGACGAACTGGAGGCGATTGTGAAAAATCTCCTCGCCCGGCGCCGGGCGGCCCAGGATCTCAATAGCGAGTCGGCTAAGTTGCAGGAAATTTACCAGGAAATTCGCACCCTCAAGGAACAACTGGGTCAGGGCGGCGCTGGTTTAACCGTCACGCCCTCCCCCATCGCCGTGGATTTAACCCCCAGGGAGCAGGATATTTTAGACTTGGTCTCCCAGGGCTTAATGAATAAAGAACTCGCCTCTCGTCTGAAGACCAGCGTGCGCAACGTGGAAAAGTACGTCAGCCGTCTCTTTAGCAAAACCGGCACTAATAGCCGCACGGAATTAGTCCGCTTCGCCCTCCAACACGGCTTGACTCACTAGACGCGATTAACTGCGAACCGAGGCAAGGCCGCTAGCATTATGATTTAGGGGCCGCGCCCTTACCTGGTTAACCCATGCTTTCCCTCGCCCAAGCCAGCGCCCGCCAACGGGAAATTATCGAAATTGTTTTCAGCAACGGCTGGGACTATATGCGAGCGCTGCTCCTCGGCGCCCAGACCGGGGAACCTCAAATTCCCACCCCGGCGGTGTTGTGCAAAATTTTGACGGAGTTGGGACCCTTTTACGTCAAGCTCGGGCAACTCCTGAGCACCCGTCCCGATTTATTACCCCCCAGTTATATTGAAGCCCTGTCGGCGCTCCAGTCCCAGGTGCCGGCGGTGGCCTGGCCGCCCCTAGAGGCCCAGTTAAAGGAAACCCTGGGGCGCCCCCTGGAGGACATTTTCCAGGAAATCGACCCCCGCCCCATCGCCGCTGGCTCCATCGGTCAGGTCCACCGGGCCGTCCTCAAAACCGGAGAGGCCGTGGCACTCAAAATTCAGCGCCCCGGCATTGACGCGGTGGTGGAGCAGGACGTAGGGCTGATTAGAGGCGCGGCGGAGTTAGCCGGGTTGTCGGAGTTTGGCAAAACCTACGATGTCGTCCAACTGGCGGATGAATTCATCCGGGCCGTGCGGGCGGAGTTGAATTTTAAAACCGAAGCCCGCTACACCGACACCCTACGGCGGAATCTAGACCAAAGCGACTGGTTGCCGCCGAATCAGTTGGTCATTCCCCAGGTTTATTGGGAACTCACCACCGAAAAACTCTTGGTTCTGGAATGGTTGCGGGGCGGGCCGCTCCTAGAGGCGGATCTGACCCAACCGCCGGGCCTATCCCCAGAAGACCGGCGCCAAACCCTGACCAGCTTGCTCCTGCGGGCCTTTTGCCAACAGTTCTACCGGGACGGCTTTTTCCACGCCGATCCCCACCCCGGCAATTTGTTTTACCTCGAAGACGGACGGTTGGCGCTGATCGACTGCGGCATGGTGGGGCGCCTCGACCCCCGCACCCAGCAAATCCTGACGGAAATGCTGTTGGCGATTTTTGAACTGGATTCTCAGCGTTGCGCCCAACTGACCCTAGAACTTTCGGTGGGGATTAATCAAACCAATTTGGAGCAGTTGGAGGTGGACTATGAAAAAATGCTCCGCAAGTACTATGACCTGAGCCTAGCGGAAGTCAACTTTAGCGAGATTATCTATGAACTCCTGCAAATCGCCCGCTCTAACCGGGTTAAAGTCCCCGGCAGTCTGGGTCTCTACGCCAAATGTTTGGCTAATCTGGAAGGAACCGGGCGCCAATTTAACCCGGAGTTGAACCTCCTCAGCGAACTGCAACCCCTGATGGCGGACTTACTAACCCGGCAACTGTTGGGCGCCAATCCTTTACAAACGGGTCTGCGGGCCGTCCTCGACCTCAAATCCATGGCGCTGAAGACTCCCCGACAGGTGGACGTCTTTCTAGATCGTCTCAATAGCGAAACCCTGCAATGGACAGTGCGCTTACCGGATCTCGACCCTGTTCGTCGGAGTATTGACCGCTCCGCTAACCGCCTTTCCTTTAGCGTTGTGGTCGGTGCTTTGATTATGGGCGCCGCTATCATTTCCACAGGCTCCAATAGCCAACAACTGGCGCTGGTGGCCAATATTCTCTTTTCCGCCGCCTCCCTGCTGGGTCTCTGGTTAATCGTCAGTATTTTGCGCTCCGGGCGTCTGAAATAAGGCGAATAGAGTGTCAACTAAGGGCCAATTCCTCTATCTAACCGCTACTTCTCCTAGATTACTGGCGCATTTCGCCCCCTTTGCGGAAATGATTCTGGATTAATGAAGACTAAGTTCAGCGCCGGACTGAAACGGGAGAAGAGGCGCTACGCCGTGGGGGTACTGGGTAGGGGTGACTTGGGGTTGGTAAAGTTTTGTTACGGAGGTGTTTTGGGGCGGGGAATCGGCGCTATATTTCTGGAATAGTGTCTGACGGCGCTGGATGCTCTACTCAAAAGGAGGTGGTTTACAGTACGCTAATCTGTCTAACACGCTTTTAGGAGCGATATACGGAAAGGTTCTTAAGATCACGCCAAAATAGAGTGATATGCCGAAATTTTCCACATATCGTTACTCTGGAGAGTGTTAGACGGAAAGTTTCCGTCTAATCCCTAGTTAGATTTCAAAATGCAACCAATGAAGAAGCAAATCGTTGTCATAGGTGCAAGCCGAGGGATAGGTGGGGCAGTTGCTAAACACTTTGCAGAAAAAGGTGATGTCCTGTTTTCAGTCTCCAGGAGCAAATCAGTTGCGGGAGATTGGATTCAAGCAGACATTTCTACCCCAGAGGGGATAAACACGGTTGTAGATAAAATTGGGGGATCTCGGATTGATGCCCTTTTATTTATGGGAGGAGTTTGGGAGAATGGGGCATTTACCGATCAGTACGATTTCTTGGCAAGCCCAGATCATGAGACTCGATACTTACTAGCAGTTAATACTATTGCCCCCATTGAATTGATGAAGCGACTTGTCAATAATTTTTCCCAGTCAGATAATCCAAGAGCTATATTTATAGGGGCATTGTCTGGGCTAGATAATTCTGCCACTACTGAAGTAGCTAATACAGCATCAAAGTTTGGACTAAGAGGAGCAGTACAGTCATTAAGATTGGCTTTGCGACATTACGAAATTGGCATTACAGTTATCAATCCAGGAAATATTGCTACAGAAGAAGTAATTGCAGATATTGAAGAAGGAAGATTTGAGGCACAAATTCCAATTCCACTGGAAGACATTATCTCTACAATTGGATGGATTTTAACACTGTCAAGAGCAGTGGATATTGGAGAAATCAATATGTACCAAAAAAATTAAAGAGAAATCTAACAAATCACTGCACCCGACCGTATGCTAATCTATCTCTATCATCCAAAGTCAATGACGGCGGGTGAGTTCAGCCGTTATGTCGCTGAGTTATCTGCGGGACTGTGACCTAAGGGTATCTTGGGAGGAGCCTTAGACGAAGTAGGCAATGTATAGAGCAAGTGATATAATCAGAGACACAGTCAAGAGATCTGACCTTTTCGGATCGTGGAAGCATGGTCTTCCCTTGACTGATTTTGATTTTAAAGGGATATGAAGCCGCATGTATCTACTGTACGTAGATGAGTCTGGTACAACCCACGACCCAAATCAACAGTATTTCGTGCTAGCTGGGTTTTGTGTGTTTGAACGACAAGGATATTGGATTGCTAACCAGCTTGACCAAATTGCAGCTAGGTTTGATCCGGCTGATCCAGCCGCAGTTGAGTTACATGGTAGTCCAATGTTCGGAGGAAGAGGGAGATGGAGGAGTCATCCTAAAGAAGATCGGCATCAAGCGATTGAAGATACCCTAAAAGTTTTTCTACAATCTCATCCCAGCAATCGATTCAATCCCTAGCAACTGATTTTAGAACAATTGGATACACTTGGGGTGTGATCAGGAATTTCTCAGAAGTACCTCTCTTTTTAAACTCAAAAGCATCAAGACTGATTCAACTTGCTGACTTGATTGCTTACGCCGTTTTTAGGCATTTTGAAAAGGGAGATAATAGATTTTTCCCCATCATTGAACCTAGATTTGATTCAGAAGGTGGTGTAGTTCACGGGCTACACATCCTGCTATGAGTAGCGGCATAACAAACCGGTTGGAGCGGACACCCGAGAGAGCTTAGTTGTGTTGCAAAGGATATTTGCAACCGCTGACCCGAACCGTTAACCCCCCAGCGCCGTCAAAAACTCAGTAACCACATCCCCAACCCTGTCCAGACAATTCTGATCGTCCCTCGGCGCCGTTTCCTGTGCGGCGCTGGCCTGCATTATGTTTTGTGAATTTTCTTAGCAAGCATTATAGCGCTTGCTCTCCACTTAACAAGAGATTCAAACCTATAATCGAGAAGCACATTCCCTGGATCAAGCCACATGTCACTCAGCGAACTGTTGCCAACCATTAATCAGTTATCTCATCAAGATAAACTTCGGCTGATCCACTTTCTCCTTCTGGCAATCGCTAAGGAAGAAGGGTACAGCCTAGAACCGACCAGAGAAGTTGACTCGGCGAATGAGTTGCTCCAACAGCTTGCATCGACTAACGCTATTCATTCACTGAACGAAGGGACAGTCTTGGTCGATCGGCGATCATGCCTTATCTACCCTTGATTCTGGCGTTAGGGAATCGCTCCCTAGAAATCATATAACAGGCCTAAGTGAATCATGAACAAGCTCAGGTTGACTCCCCCCTTTCCAAGGCTACGGTGTCCACAGATCTCGGTTAAAGACTCAGTTTT